>CAIUTH010000294.1 GCA_903902075.1 uncultured Alphaproteobacteria bacterium | reverse complement strand
TCGGGAAGAAGTTCCCCAAGCTCCCGATAGGCCGCCAGCCCGTCTGGGCCCCCATCCAGGGCGGCATGAGGCTCAAATGCGGCCACGTCCGGCATCAGTGATTCGATCATTCCAGAGGCGATGTATGGCGGGTTGGAGAAGATGAGATCGAAGGGACCCTCGGCGCTGGCCCAATCGGCCAGCCGGATCTGCGCACGGTCCCCGATCAGCCGCGCGGCATTGGCAGAGGCGTAGCGGAAGGCCAGGGGTGAGGATTCAAAGCCGATCCCCTGGGCTTTGGGAAATTCCTGGAGCGCGGCGATCAGGATGGCGCCCGAACCGGTGCCCAGATCGGCGATCCGCAAGGGCGCGTTACGGTCCGGCACCACCCGCAACGCTTCCTCGATCAGGGTTTCGGTATCGGGGCGCGGCACCAGCACGCCGGGACCAACTTCCAGGTCCAGGCTCCAGAATTCCCTGCGTCCGGTGATGTAGGCAAAGGGTTCATGGGCGGCGCGCCGTTCGACCACGGCCGCGAAATCTTGCGCCTGTTCCGCTGTCGGCTGCGCGGTCAATGTCTGGTCGCGGCTGATGCCCATCACATGGGCCAGCAGCAGCCTCGCCTCGGCGCGGGGATTGTCGATCCCCGCGTCGGCTAGGCGGGTTGTGGCTTCATCCAGACTCAATTGTCGGCTGCTTCGAATTCCGCGAGCCGATCGGCCTGGTCCTGGGCCACCAGCGCATCCACGATCTCGCCCAGCTCGTCGCCCGACACGATGCGCGCCAGGTTGTAGAGCGTCAGGTTGATGCGGTGGTCGGTGACGCGCCCTTGCGGATAGTTGTAAGTGCGGATGCGCTCGCTGCGGTCGCCCGAGCCTACCAGGCTCTTGCGCTCACTGGCGCGCTCGGCATCCACACGCTTGCGCTCGGCATCGTAGATCTTGGCCTTCAGCATGGTCATCGCCTTGGCCTTGTTCTTATGCTGGGACTTTTCTTCCTGCATCGCCACCACCGTGTTGGTGGGCAGATGGGTGATGCGCACGGCGCTGTCGGTCTTGTTGACGTGCTGGCCGCCGGCGCCCTGCGCCCGGTAGGTGTCGATGCGCAGATCCTTGTCTAGGATCACGATGTCGACATCCTCCGCCTCGGGCAGCACCGCCACGGTGGCGGCGGAGGTGTGGATGCGCCCTTGTGTTTCAGTGGCCGGCACGCGCTGCACCCGGTGCACGCCGCTTTCGAATTACAGCTTGGCGAAGACGCCGCGCCCCTGCACTTCCAGCACCGCTTCCTTGAAACCGCCAAGATCGCTTTCCGACAGGGACAGGATTTCGGTCTTCCAGCCTTGAAGACCGCAATAGCGCTGGTACATGCCCAGCAGGTCGCCGGCGAACAAGGCCGCCTCGTCGCCGCCGGTTCCGGCGCGAATTTCCAGGATGGCCGATGAGTCGTCCGCCGCATCGCGGGGCAGCAACTGGATCTTCAGGTCGTGATCCAGGGTGGTGAGCTGCGCGCGCAGGTCGGCGCGTTCCTGCTCGGCCATGCTGCGCATGTCCGAATCCGTGGCCGGATCGGCGATCAACGCCTCGGTTTCCTCCAGCTGGGTCTGGGCACTGCGATAGGCGCGCGCGGTCTCGATCACCGGTCCCAGCTCGGCATGTTCGCGGCTCAGCTTGACGAAGGCGGCGCCTGACGCGCCGGACGCCATCTCGCTTTCAATGGCGGAAAAGCGGTCGAGCAGCCGCTCGAGTTTGGCAGCGGGTATCATGAAGCGTCGCTACTGCGCGGCTTCGAGCGGCGCTCCACGTTGCGCCTCGATTTCGGCGGCTTTCTTCTCGCAAAGCTCGACAACATGATCGACCAGGCTTTCGTTGCCCAGCTTGTAGGCGGGCTTGCCGTTCAGATAGATCATGCCATGGCCCTTGCCGGCGCCGCCGCCGGTGAAGGCCAGATCGGTTTCCTTGGCTTCACCGGGCCCGTTCACGACGCAGCCGATGATAGACAGCGACATGGGCGTGGCGATGTGCTTGAGCCGCTCTTCCAGGGTGCGCACCGTATCGATCACGTTGAAGCCCTGGCGGGCGCAGGACGGACACGAGACGATGTTGACGCCGCGATGGCGCAGGTTCAGCGACTTCAGGATGTCGAAGCCGACGCGAACCTCTTCCACCGGGTCGGCCGACAGCGAGACGCGGATGGTGTCTCCGATGCCGCTCCACAGCAGCATGCCCATGCCGATGGAGGATTTCACGGTGCCGGAGATCATGCCGCCGGCCTCGGTGATGCCGAGATGCAGCGGGCAGTCGATGGCTTCGCTCAGGGCCTGATAGGCGGCGACCGCCAGAAACGGGTCGGACGCCTTCACCGAAATCTTGTATTCGCGGAAATCCAGGTCGTCCAAAATCTTGGCGTGGTTCAGCGCGCTTTCCACCATCGCTTCGGGGCAAGGCTCGCCGTATTTTTCCAGAAGATCGGGTTCCAGCGAACCGGCATTGACGCCGATGCGCATGGAGCAGCCATGATCCTTGGCCGCCTGCACCACTTCGCGCACGCGCGCAGGCGAACCGATATTGCCGGGATTGATGCGCAGGCAGGCCGCGCCGTTGATCGCCGCCTCGATGGCGCGCTTGTAGTGGAAATGGATGTCGGCCACGACCGGGATGGCGCTGGCCTTGGTGATGGCCTTCATCGCCTTGGTGGCGTCCTCGTCCGGGCAGGACACGCGCACGATGTCGGCGCCCGCTTCCACGATGCCGCGGATCTGCTCGATGGTGGCGCGGGCGTCACCGGTGATGGTGTTGGTCATGGTCTGGACCGTGATCGGCGAGTCCCCGCCGACCGGCACCTTGCCGACCATGATCTGGCGCGACTTGCGCCGGTGAATGTCGCGATAAGCGCGGATGCTCATACGAAAATCTTCTCGTTAGAGAAGCTCCTTAGTGATTGAAGCGGTCATTCAGCGATTTGGGATCAAGCGAAACGCGGCCCAGCACCTGGCTCGGTGCACCGGCGCGGCCCAGCGGGGTGCCGTCCAGATCCAGTTCCACCGCGCCCGCATTGCTGGTCGCCAGGGTGACACCGGGCATGTTCGGTACCTGGTAGGTGTCGCCGGCCTTGAGATCACGGTTCAGAAGGAACGAGCCATCGGCATTGCGTACCGTGACGCGGGTATCGCCGCGGGCGCGCAGGATGACGCGCGCATTGGCATTCTGGGCGCCATAGACCTGGCCAGTGCTGGGACCCGGTACGGCGGGCGCGGCGGTGGGCGACGCGGTATTCATCGGCGGGACCTGCGTCGCAGGCGTCCTGAAGCCGGCGGCCGGCGGCGGCGTGGCGACCGGTTGACCGGACGCCTGGCCCGAAGCGGCATTGGGTGTCGCCGCATTGATGGTGCCGGGCACCGCATCGGTGGCCGGTGACGGCGTTGCGGCCTGGGGCGGAACCACCACGGGCTGCGGCGCCGGAACGGGCCTGGGCCTGGGCGGATTGATCACCGGTGGCGGCGGCACG
>CAIUTH010000293.1 GCA_903902075.1 uncultured Alphaproteobacteria bacterium | reverse complement strand
CGCACCGCCCGCGCCAAAGGACGGCCAGCATTACGTCAAGGTCAGCTATCCGACCCAGCCGGTCGGTGGCGGCATGGGGACCTATGATGCGGTCAACAAGCCCTACCTGGATTTCCAGAAGGAGTTTGTCGAGAAGTACCCCAACGGCGGACCGCGCGGCGGATTGTTCATGGGCGATTACGATAACCAGGCCGCCATCATTCGCGGCATGGGCGTTCCGATCCCGCCCGCGACCAACAAGGGCCATTTCCATGTCGGCAATGACGAGTTCTGGTTCATCCTGGAAGGCAAGATTGCCTATGAGGTGGAGGGCAAGGGCCTGATCGTCAGCAAGGCGGGTGACGTGGTGCTGGCGCTGCCGGGCCGCTTCCACCGCGCAGGCTGGGCCCCGGGCCAGATGGACACGCGGCTCGCCTTCAACCGCAGCCCGACCATGCAGCATAACTATGCCGAGGACGCCAACGGGACGCAGTGATCAAACGCTGATCGTCATCCCGTCATAGCCCGGCTCGACACCGGGCGGCAGTTCGCGCACGAGCGTGTCGTAATCCATGTCGACGTGCATGTTGGTCAGGATGGCGTGCCTGGGCTTCACGCGCGCGATCCATTCCAGCGTACGGGACAGATGTGCATGGCTGGGATGGGGCGTGCGGCGCAGGGCGTCGACGATCCAGCAATCCACGCCCTCCAGCGCCGCGAACGCCTCCTCGTCCAGTCTGTCCACGTCGGGCGAATAGGCCACAGGGCCGAAGCGAAATCCCAGGCTGCGGATGCGACCATGGTTTTGCCCGATGGCCAGCACCGGCAACGGCCCGCCGGGACCGGAGATATGGAACGGTGCGAAGGGTTCGGGCAGCAAATGCGCATCCACGATCGGTGGATAGTCGCGGTTCGGCGGGGTTTGGAAAATATAGTTGAACTTGCGGTTCAGGCTGTTCAGGGCATAGCCATCGGACCACATGTCGATTTTCTTGCCGCCTTGCTGCAGCGCCACGACGCGTAAATCGTCCATGCCGTGGGTCTGGTCGGCGTGATCGTGGGTAATCAGCACGCCGTCGAGCCGTCCGACTTTGGCGGCCAGCAGCTGCTCGCGCAGGTCCGGCGAGGTATCCACCAGCGCGCGGGTTTCGCCGGCGTCCGATCGCCGGGTCACCAGGATGGAACAGCGGCTGCGGCGGTTCTTCGGATTGGCGGGATCGCAGACGCCCCAGTGGGGGCCGCCCTCGCCCAGTCGCGGCACGCCGCCGGAAGACCCGCAGCCCAGGATGCGGACTTCAAGCATCGGGGCGCTGAACCTTGCTGAACAGGCGGAAGAAGTTTTCCGTGGTGGCGGCGGCGAGTTCGCCCGCGCTGACGCCTTTCAGTTCCGCCAGCATGTTTGCGGTATGCACCACAAAGGCCGGCTCATTGGTCTTGCCCCGGTGCGGTACCGGCGCCAGATAAGGCGCATCGGTTTCCACCAGCAGGCGGTCCAGCGGCACGGTCTTGATCACGTCGCGCAAGGCGGTGGAGTTCTTGAAGGTGGCGATGCCGGACACCGAGATATAAAGCCCCATCTCCAGCGCCGCATCGGCCAGTCGCTGCGTGCCGGTGAAGCAATGGATCAGGCCGGTAAAGGCACCCTTACCCATTTCATCGCGCAGGATTTCGATGGTGTCGTCGTCGGCGTCGCGGGTATGCACGATCACCGGCAGGCCGGCCTTGCGGCCGGCCGAAATGTGGCTTCGGAAATTGGACCGCTGCTGCTGGCGCGGTGCATGTTCGTAATAATAATCCAGCCCGGTTTCACCGATCCCCACCACCTTGGGATGAACGGCTTCGGCGAGCAGCGCCGCCTCATCGTCCAGCAGTTCCTTTTCCGCTTCATGCGGATGCACGCCGACGCTGCACCACACATCCGGGAATCGTTCCGCCACGGCCAGCACGGCGGGGAAATTCTTCATTTCG
>CAIUTH010000292.1 GCA_903902075.1 uncultured Alphaproteobacteria bacterium | reverse complement strand
GGAGAACGCCTCACTCCCCGGAGAGGCGCGCCATGTCGCGCGGCTTGATCAGTTGGGCACCCTTGCCGCCCGCCTGGGCGGCGGGCCCGCCATCATCGTTCTTGGCGAAGTGCTGCGCAATGTGCCGGGCGAACTGGCCTGTGCATCCGGGGAGTTACTGCAGGACCGGCTGCCTGATGCCTGGGGCCAGGCCCGGCAGAAACTTCCCCGTTAATTATTATCGTTTATAACAATAATCCGGCTTTTAAAGCGTAAGAACAAGATTATTGTGATCATCGTCAAACGGTGGTCAGGCGCCCTTCCAGTTCGGCTTGCGCTTTTCCTTGAACGCCAGCGGCCCCTCCAGCGCATCCGCCGCTCGATAAACCCGATCGAAGATATGCGCGCCGGCACGTGCCGCAGCGCTCACACCCATTTCATGGGCCATGTAGACCATCTCCTTGGCTGCCGCTACGGTCAGCGGCGCGCATTCGATGATTTCGTTCGCAAGCGCGGTGGCCGCCTCCAGCAGCTTGTCGTGCGGAACCACCTGATTCACGAAGCCGATTTCGTAGGCGCGCTGCGCCGTGATCTTGCGTCCGGTCAGCAAGAGTTCCAGCGCCACGCGCTGGGACATCATGCGCGTCATCGGCGCCGCCCAGGGCATGCCGCGACCCACCTTGCCTTCGGTGATGCCGAAAGTCGCGTGCTCGCTCGCCACGCACAGGTCGCACATCTGGGCAATCATCCAGCCGCCGGCCAGCGCAAAGCCGTTGACCGCCGCAATCACCGGCTTGGAAACCTTGATGCCCTCGTTCAGGCCGGGCGTGCGCGGGCGCAGGCCGACTTTCAGTTCCGCCGCCTCTTTCAAATCCATGCCCGCGCAGAACGCCTTGTTGCCCGCGCCAGTGACAATGGCCACACGCAATGCAGGGTCGGCTTCAAAGCGCAGAAAGGCATCCGCCAACTGCTCGCGCAGCGCCAGGCTGATGGCATTCAGGCGCTCGGGACGATTGAGCGTGATCAGGGCAATCTGGTTGCGGACTTCGTAAAGAACTTCATCGGCCATGGGAGTATCCATTCAGAAATGTGTACGAACGCAGCCGGGCAGGCCGCAGACTCGATTATCCCCCGGCGCAGCCATTTATGGACGTTAAACTCGGCGCTTCACGACATCCGCAGTGGGTGCCCATCCAGAGCAAAGGGAATCGGCTATGGACCGGTTGTGGGCGATGGACATTCAGGCGAAGTTCAGGCGCAGTCCCGCCTCAGGCCAGGGCATGACCGCAAGCTGCCCTGCTGCAGAAAGCGTGATGTAGGCCGTCTTCATGTCCGCACCGCCGAAGCAGATATTGGTGGGATAGACATCGGGCAGCTTCACCTGCCGCACCACCTGCCCCGTCGGCGAAATCACCGTGATGTTCCCGGTGACCAGGGTCGCCACACAGATGTCTCCATTGGCCTGCACCGCCAGGCTGTCAAAGCGCTGGTAGCCCGGCAGCCCGCACACCAGGCGTCCGCCATTGGGCGACGGAAACGCAAGTTTTTGAATCACGCCGGGCTCGACGATATCGAAGGCCCACAGGCGTGAGGCTTCGGTGTCCGCCACATACAGCACCGCTCCATCGGGCGACAGGCCCACGCCGTTCGGGCAACTCACCGGCCAGGCTACCTCGACAATGCGGCTGCCATCCGTTACGGCGTAGTACAGGCCGCCGTGATCGCGCGTGTGGTGATGCTTCTTGCCAAAATCGGTGAAGTAGAAACCGCCATGCACGTCGAACACGATGTCGTTCGGCGCGGACAGGCGACGTTCGCCGCAATGCGTGTAGAGCTTGCGGACTTCTCCGGTGGCCACATCGACACGCTGCACATAGCCGCCCGCATAATCCTTCGCCGGCCCGACGGCCATGAACGACCCCGGACGATACTCACCGCCACCGTTGTTGCAGACATAGAGCGCGCCATCAGGTCCGATGGCCGCGCCGTTGGGCCCGCCGCCGGTCTGTGCGAACAGCGAGACCTTGCCCTCAGGCGTAACCCGCGACAGTTGTCCACCTGCGATCTCGGTCAGGACCACCGAGCCGTCGGGC
>CAIUTH010000291.1 GCA_903902075.1 uncultured Alphaproteobacteria bacterium | reverse complement strand
GATGCCCTACGCCTCGCTGCGCGACTTCATGGCCCGACTGGAAAAGTCCGGCAAGCTGAAGCGGGTCTCCGCTCCGGTCTCCGCGCATCTGGAAATGACCGAGATCCAGACCCGGCTGTTGGCCGAAGGTGGTCCGGCGGTGCTGTTCGAGAATGTGGTGCGGCCCGACGGCTCCAAATATGGAATGCCGGTGCTGGTCAACCTGTTCGGCACCGTCAAGCGCGTCGCCATGGGCGTGACCATGGGAGGAAAGGAAAGGACCGGGGGTGCGGACCTGCGCGAAGTCGGCGAACTGCTGGCGCAGCTGCGCCAGCCCCAGCCACCGCGCAGCTTCGGCGAGGCCACCGAATTGCTGCCGCTGGTGAAGACTATCCTGGCGATGAAACCCAAGACCGTCAGCCGCCCCGCCTGCCAGGAGGTGGTGCTGCGCGGCGATGACATCGACCTGTCGAAGCTGCCGGTACAGACCTGCTGGCCGGGCGAACCGGCGCCGCTGATCACCTGGCCGTTGGTGGTGACCAAGGGCCCCACCGATGCGCGCGAGGACAATTACAACCTGGGCATCTACCGCATGCAGGTGCTGAACAGGAACCAGACCATCATGCGCTGGCTCAAGCATCGCGGCGGCGCCCAGCATCACCAGCGCTGGGGCAAGGAAAAGACCGCGCCCCTGCCCGCCGCCTGCGTGATCGGCGCCGATCCGGGCATCATTTTGGCGGCCGTGACGCCGGTGCCCGAGACCTTGTCCGAATACCAGTTCGCCGGATTGCTGCGCGGCCAGCGCGTTGAGCTTGCCGATTGCGTGTCCCAGCCGCTGAAGGTCCCGGCGGAAGCCGAGATCGTGATCGAAGGCGAGGTGTCGCTTTCGGACTATCGCGACGAAGGCCCTTATGGCGATCACACCGGCTATTATAATTCGGTGGAGCCGTTCCCGGTCTTCACCGTCACCGCCATCACCATGCGAAAGAACCCGATCTATCTGTCCACCTACACGTCGCGGCCGCCGGACGAGCCCTCCATCCTGGGCGAAGCGCTGAACGAAGTCTTCATTCCGCTCATCAAGCAGCAATTCCCCGAGATCGTGGATTTCTGGTTGCCGCCTGAGGGGTGCAGCTACCGCATCGCCGTGGTCAGCGTGAAGAAGGCCTATCCGGGGCACGCCAAGCGCGTGATGATGGCGGTGTGGTCGTATCTGCGCCAGTTCATGTACACCAAGTGGGTGATCGTGGTGGACGACGACATCAATGCGCGCGACTGGAAGGACGTGATGTGGGCCGTCTCCACCCGCATGGACCCGGCGCGCGACGTCACCCTCATCGAGCACACGCCGATCGATTACCTGGATTTCGCCTCGCCGCAATCGGGCCTGGGATCCAAGATCGGTCAGGACGCTACCAACAAGCTGCCGCCCGAGACCAATCGCGAATGGGGCAAGAAGATCGCCATGGACCCCGAAGTGATCCGCACGGTCACTGAAAAATGGTCAAAGCTGGGTCTGCCCGGTAGCGGCAAACCGATCTGGTAACGCTGGCGGCGACGCACCGACAGGTGTAGGTTATCGCCATGCACCGAGTCCTGCTGCCCATCCTGCTGCTGACCGCCACCGCCGCCCAGGCCCAGGACTGCGCCCCGGCCAGGCTTCTCGCATCCGTGCCGATGCACAGCGCCGAGCCGGACAGCAACATCCGCACCGTGCCCGTCACCCTGAACGGCACCACCCGGCACATGATCCTGGACACCGGCGGCGCGATCACCCAGCTGTCCCGCGACACGATCGAGGAATTGCAGCTGCCGCTGCATGACAGCGGCACGGCGGTCTATGACATCAATGGCCGCGTCTCGCGCAGCTTCGCGGTGGTCGACGATTTCAGCTTTGGCCATCTGAACCGCAAGGACGCGGCGCTGATGGTGTGGCCCGAACCCAAGCGCCCCTATGCCGGCGAGTTGGCGCAGGACATGCTGCAACCCTATGACGTGGACGTGGATTTCGGCGCCGGCACCCTGAAGATGTACGCCAAGGATCATTGCCCCGGCCCGCAGGGCTGGACACCCACGGTGCGCACCACCATGCACAACAAGGGCTGGCACCTGCACATTCCCGTCACCCTGGACGGCCACACCTATGATGCCATCTTCGACACCGGCTCGCGCCACACCATCATGCGGTTGCCGGCGGCGCGGCGCGATTTCGATCTGAACCCGGACTCGCCCGGCATGACGCCCTACCGCGCCATCAACGGCGATGCCTTCCTGACCGGCTATCTCCACAATTTCTCGAAAATGTCGTTCGGCGGCATGACGGTGGACAATCCCGAAGTCATGGTCGTGCCCGACATCATGAGCCGCAACGCCGACAAGAGCCCGATGGCGCGCAACCGGGCCTATCACCACAATGCCGACCTGATGTTGCCGGAACTGTCCCTGGGGATGGACGTGCTCAAGCATCTGCACCTGTTCATGGCCTTTGGCGAACAGGCGCTCTATATCGCCCCCGATATCGCCGCGCCCGGCGCGCCACATCTGGGCAAACCTTGACGCGCCCGCAAAGGTGCGGCATCCGAGGGGCATGACCAGCCCCAAAAAACGTGATCCCCAGGCCATCCTGAGTTCCCTGCTCGACGCCGCCAAACGGTGCGGCGCCGATGCCGCCGACGCCCTGTTCGTCGAAGGCGTCTCCTCCAGCGTCTCCTACCGGCTGGGCAAGCTGGAAGATGTCGAGCGGGCGGAAAATTACGACATCGGCCTGCGCGTCTTTCTCGGCCAACAAGTCGCGTTCATTTCGTCCACCGATCATTCGGCCGATGCGCTGGCGGCGCTGCCCGAGCGCGCCGTGACGATGGCCAGGCTCGCGCCCGAGGACAAGTTCGCCGGGCTGGCGCCCACGGACCGGCTGGCGAAAGTCATCCCGCAGCTCGACCTGGAAGATCCGTCCGAACCCAGCGCCGACCTCCTGATCGAGCGCGCTCGCGATGTCGAAGCCGCCGCGATGGCGGTTGCAGGCGTCACCAATTCCGAAGGCGGCGGCGCCTCCTTTTCGCGCAGCGCCGTGGCGCTGGCCACCTCGACCGGCTTTTACGGCCGCTATGCCGGGACCAGCCACGGTATCGGCGTGGCCGTGCTGGCGGGCGAAGGCACCGGCATGGAGCGCGACTATGACCAGGCCAGCGCGCGCCATGCCTCCGACCTGCGCTCCTCCGCCGATATCGGCCGCACCGCCGGTGAAAAAGCCGTCAAGCGGCTGAACCCGCGCAGCATGAAATCCCAGAGCGTGCCGGTGGTATTCCATCCCGATGAGGCCGGCGGATTGCTGGGCCATTTCGCCGGCGCCATTTCCGGCACCGCCATCGCGCGCGGCGTATCCTTCCTGAAGGACAAGATGGGCCAAAGCATCTTCGGTCAGAGCATCAACATCATCGACGATCCCCACCGGGTGCGCGGCCTGCGCTCCAAGCCGTTCGACGGCGAAGGCGTGGCCAATGCCCGCCGCGCCTTCATCGAAAATGGCAGGCTGACCAGCTGGATCCTGGAATGCGCAAGCGCCCGCCAGCTTGGGCTTGAGACCACCGGCCATGCCGCGCGCGGCACCGGCGGTCCGCCGTCGCCCTCCTCGACCAATCTCTATCTGGAAGCGGGCACGCTGTCGGTGAAAGACCTGATTGCCGACATCAAGCAGGGCTTTTATGTCACCGAGCTGATGGGCATGGGCGTGAACGGCGTGAACGGCGATTACTCCAGGGGCGCCGCCGGTTTCTGGATCGAGAATGGCGAGATCGCCTTTCCCGTTTCCGAAGTCACCATCGCGGGCAACCTGAAAGACATGTTCGCCAGTCTGGTGCCCGCCAGCGACCTGGAATTCCGCCATGGCGTTAATTCACCGACCGTGCGCATCGAAGGCATGACCCTTGCCGGCGCGTGAGGATCTCGCACTGCTGGAAGACACGGTCCGCGAGGCCGGGCATATCGCGCGCAGCTTTTATGGCGGCGACTACAAGCAGTGGAACAAGGAAGGCGGCAGCCCCGTCACCGAAGCCGACCTGGCGGTGGACAGGTTTCTTTTCCAGACGCTGATCGGGGCGCGGCCCGATTATGGCTGGCTGTCGGAGGAAACCATCGACGATCCTTTGCGGCTGGAGCGGCGCACTGTCTTCGTCATCGATCCCATCGACGGCACCGTGGCCTTCCTCAAGAACCGGCCGCACTTCACCATCTGCGCCGG
>CAIUTH010000290.1 GCA_903902075.1 uncultured Alphaproteobacteria bacterium | reverse complement strand
GATCCCGACATACGGCATGCCGCGAAATTCGGATTCGTGCTGGAAGAAGGTGAAGACGTCGCCGCCTATGTGGATCTCAGGCCTCGCCCCCAGCCGGACCAGCACGGCCAGGCCGCAGACCATGACCAGAACCCCGCAGGTCCGGTTGATGATCCGCATGGCCTTTTCGTCGATCCGGGTGTGGAACAGCCCGATCACGGTGGTCAGGGCCAGCCACCAGCCAGCCGAACCGCCCACCACACCGGCGACCACAAGGCTGGCATCGTTGAAGCTGCCGGCGCCGCCTGCCAGCCCGCCAAGCCCGGCGAACATGACGCCGAAGGACAGGAGCGTGACCGGATTGGTTACGGTCAGGACAAAGGTCGAAAGGATGGCGCGGAAAAGATTGGTGCCTTCCTTGTCAGCATTGTCATCCACGTTGCGGGGAAAGGGCGGCGAGACGAAGGTCTTGTAACCCATCCATACCATCAGCGCGCCGCCGATCAGTTCGATGATCTGGGCATAGCCTTCGATCATCTGGGCGATCCAGGTCAGACCGAAGCCCATGCTGGCGGCAAACAACCCATCGCCCAGCGCCGCGCCCAGCCCGGAGACAAATCCGTTGACCGGGCCGAAGGCGAAGCTGCGGCGAATGCAGATCAGATTGACCGGGCCGATCGGCACGGCGGCGACCAGCCCCATGACCATCCCCGACAGGATCAGGTAAAGGGCGGTCATGCCGGTTCCAGTGTGTCCACGAAGCGCACCGGCTGCCCCGCAGCAGCGCCGGTCGCAGCGAAGTCGCGCATCACGGCGCGCCCACGCAGGATGGTGGCCACCGGCCAGCCCTTGGTCTTCATGCCGTCGAACGGCGTCCAGCGGCAGGTGGAGGCGATCCAGCTGTTCTGGATTTCGCGCGTCAGGTTCATGTCCACGATGGTGAAATCCGCGTCATAGCCCAGCACGATGCGGCCCTTGCCGGCGATGCCGAAGATGCGCTGCGCGCTGGAGGCGGTCAGGTCGATGAACCGCTCCAGGGTCAGATTGCCCTTGTTGACATGGTCCAGAAGGATGGTGGCCAGGGTCTGCACGCCCGGCATGCCGGAGGGCGTGTCGGGATAGACCTTGTCTTTTTCTTCGCGGGTGTGGGGGGCGTGGTCGGAGCCGATCACGTCGATGACCCCATTGCGCACCGCCTCCCACAGCGCCAGGCGATGGCTTTCGTCGCGGATGGGCGGGTTCATCTGGGCGTAGGTGCCCAGACGCTCGTAACATTCGGGCGCCGACAGGGTGAGATGCTGCGGCGTGGTCTCGGCAGTGGAAAAATCCTTGGCCGCCGCCAGTAGCGGAATTTCATCGCCCGTGGTGATGTGCAGCACATGCAGGCGGCGGCCCGCCTGTTTGGCCAGGCCCAGCACCCGCTCGGTGGACATGCGCGCGGATTCCGCGTCGCGCCACACCGGATGTGTCTCTGGCTTGCCGCGCTCGGCAAGGTGCTTGCGCGTGATCATGCGGTCTTCGTCTTCGGAATGAACCGCGACCCGGCGTGTGCCGGCCTTGAGCATGGCCAGGATGTCTTCGGACTTGTTGAGCAACAGGGTGCCAGTGGAAGAACCCAGGAACGCCTTGACGCCGCACACGCCGGAAATCTGCTCCAGCTCGGCCAGGGCGCCAATATTCTGCGGCGTGGCACCGACATAGAAAGCATGGTCGCAATGCATGCGGCCCCTGGCGCGGGCCAGCTTGTCCTCGATGGCGTCGCGGGTGGTGGTGGGCGGAACCGTGTTGGGCATCTCGAACACGCTGGTGACGCCGCCCAGGATGGCCGCGAGGCTGCCGCTGGCCAGGTCTTCCTTGTGCGCGTTGCCTGGTTCGCGGAAATGCACCTGGGTGTCCATCACCCCGGGCAGCACGTGCAGCCCCTTGGCGTCGAACACCTCGGCGGCCTTGGCGCCGCTCAACGAACCGATGGCGGCAATGCGCCCGCCGATGACCCCCACATCCGCAAGGGCAATGCCATTGGGGGTGGCCACGGTGCCGCCCCGGACCAGCAGATCGAAACTTTCTCTCATAGGACAAGGCAGTTAGCCCAGCCTCCCGCCCTTGGCAACCGCGCCCGGGCCCCCTAATTGTGAGGGATGGAACCTGGCATTCTGGACGACCGCGCCGTTCTGGCCATTTCAGGGCCGCAGGCCCGCGAATTTCTGCAAGGCCTGGTCACAAATGACGTGATCGGCGGGCTGGCGCCGGGCAGCGGTTTGTACACAGCCCTGCTGTCCCCCCAGGGCAAGATCCTGTTCGACTTCCTGGTTACCGAGGGTGATGGCGCGCTGCTGCTGGACGTGGCCAGGGGCGCTGCCGAGGCGCTTCTCAGGAAGCTGAAAATGTACCGCCTGCGCGCGAAGGTGGATGTCGAGCTGCGCGAACCGCTAGGTGTGTATTTGAACCTGGCCGGCCATCCCGACAACCGGCCCACGCCCTATGCCGACCGCGCCATCACCTTCATCGATCCGCGCCTGGCCGCCCTTGGCCGCCGCAGCATCGGGGCCATGGCGGAAATGCCCGCGAACCTGGCGGGGCCGCGCGCCTATCACGAACACCGGATTGCGCTGGGGGTGCCCGAAGGCACGGATTTCGGATTTGAAAAAACCTTTGCGCTGGATGCCGGGTTGGATGAGCTGAACGGGGTGTCTTTCACCAAGGGCTGTTACATCGGCCAGGAGCTGACCTCGCGGATGAAGCACCGCGCTACTTCGCGCAAGCGCATCCTCACTGTCGCGGCCGACGCCGCCCTGCCCGCGCCCGGCGCGAGCGTGACGCGCGGCGACACTGACATCGGCGAACTGGTTTCGGTTTATGGCAGTCACGGCTTCGCGCTGGTGCGGCTGGACCGGCTGGAGGAAACCAGCGGCGATGTCCGGATTGGCGAAATTCAGGTTGCATTGACCAAGCCGGCATGGCTCGCTTGAGGCATGGCTGAGAAGCAGCGCTGCCACTGGCCGGGCGAAGACCCGCTCTATGTGTCCTATCACGACCGTGAATGGGGCGTGCCCGAACATGATGCCCGCGCGCTGTACGAAAAGCTGGTGCTGGACGGATTCCAGGCGGGACTGAGCTGGATCACAATCCTGCGCAAGCGGGATAATTTCCGTAAGGCCTTCCATGATTTTACGCCCGAAAAAATCGCCCGTTATGGCGCGCGCGACGTGGACCGATTGCTGAAGAACGAAGGCATCATCCGCAGCCGCGCCAAGATCGAGGCCGCCATCAAGGGCGCCCGTCTGTGGCTGGAGACCGAGGAGAAGGAAGCGGGCGGCTTCCACGACCTTGTCTGGAAGCATGTCGGCGGCAAGCCGCAGGTCAACCAGTTCAAAAGCCGGGACAAAGTTCCGGCCCAGACGGAGATGAGCGAAGGCCTGGCCAAGGAACTCAAGCAGCGCGGCTTCAATTTCTGCGGGCCTGTCATCGTCTATGCCTTCGCCCAGGCGGTCGGCATGGTCAATGACCATGTCACCACATGTTTCCGGCACGCCGATTGCGCGAAACTGGCGCGGAAATGAAACCCGTCATTGTCTGGTTCCGCCAGGATTTGCGCCTGGCCGACAATCCGGCGCTGCACGCGGCCGCCGCGAGCGGCACGCCGCTGATCTGCCTGTTCGTGCTGGACGACACGTCGCCGGGGGATTGGACATGGGGCGGCGCCTCGCGCTGGTGGCTGCATCATTCGCTGACAGCCCTAGACAATTCGCTGGATGGCAAGCTGGTGCTGCGGCGGGGCGATAGCGCCAAGGTCTTAAAATCGCTGGTGAAGGATACGGGCGCGGACACGGTGATGTGGAACCGCTGTTATGAACCTTTCGCCGTGGAACGCGATACTGCGCTCAAGGTCGAGCTGGTGAAGGACGGCGTGACAGTGCAAAGCTTCAATGGCGCGCTGTTGCACGAGCCCTGGGCGCTGAAGACCAAGACGGGCAACAAACCGTTCCGGGTTTTCACGCCCTTCTGGAAGAGCATGCGTGCGCTGGACGTGGCCAAGCCGCTCCCTGCCCCGGGCAAGCTTCGTCATCACAAGATCGAAAGCGACAGGCTGAAGGACTGGAAGCTGCTGCCCACCCGACCCGACTGGTCGAAGGGCTTTGACTGGACGCCGGGCGAGAAAGCGGCACATGACGCGTTGTATGATTTCTTAGGAGATGTGGGTGACTATGGCACCGCCCGCGACCTGCCCGATCGCGACGGCACCTCGCGGCTGTCGCCGCACCTGCATTGGGGTGAAATCTCGACACGCCAGACCTGGCATGCCGTTCGCGCGCGCAGCCACAGCCATGGCAGCGAGACCTTCCTGAAAGAACTGGGCTGGCGGGAATTCTGCGGCCAGCTGCTGTTCCACAATCCAGGGCTTCCAACCCAGCCACTGGATCAGCGCTTCGCCAAATTCCCATGGCGCAAGAGCCAAAAGGATTTCGATGCCTGGACCAGGGGGCAGACCGGCATTCCCATCGTCGATGCCGGCATGCGCCAGCTGTGGCAAACAGGCTGGATGCACAACCGGGTGCGGATGATCGTCGCCAGCCTGCTGATCAAGCATCTGGGCATTCACTGGCGGGACGGCGAAGCTTGGTTCTGGGACACGCTGGTGGATGCGGACCTAGCCAGCAACAGCGCCAACTGGCAATGGGTGGCCGGCTGCGGCGCCGATGCCGCGCCCTTCTTCCGCATCTTCAATCCCGTCCTGCAGGGCAAGAAGTTCGATCCCAGGGGCGTCTATGTCCGGCGCTTTGTCCCGGAGTTGAAGGATGTGCCGGACAGGTTCGTCCATGAACCCTGGGACGCGCCGCAGCCACCCGCCAATTACCCGAAGCCGATTGTGGATTTGGCCGCAGGCCGGATGCGCGCCCTCCAGGCCTTCCGAGCCTTGAAGCAGTAAGTTCCGCCGTCTAGGTTCCGCTCATGCCCGAACAGATCAAAAAAGACGTCATCGCCGCCATTGGCAACACACCGCTGATACGCCTGCGCCAGGCGTCGGAGGCGACGGGCTGCGAGATTCTGGGCAAGGCGGAATTCCTCAATCCCGGCCAGTCGGTGAAGGACCGCGCTGCGCTGTTCATCATCCAGGATGCGGTGCGGCGGGGAGCCTTGCGTCCCGGCGGCACCATCGTGGAAGGCACCGCCGGCAATACCGGCATCGGGCTTGCCACCGTGGCCAATGCGCTGGGCTTCAAGACCGTCATCGTGATCCCCGAAACGCAGAGCCAGGAAAAGAAGGACGCGCTGCGCCTGCTGGGCGCCGAACTGATCGAAGTGCCCGCCGTGCCCTACAAGGATGCCAACAATTACGTGAAGTTGTCGGGTCGGCTGGCAGAACAACTCGCCAAGACCGAACCGAATGGCGCGATCTGGGCCAACCAGTTCGACAATGTCGCCAATCGCCAGGCCCATGTCGAAGGCACCGGTCCGGAAATCTGGGACCAGACCGGCGGCAAGATTCACGGCTTCACCTGTGCGGTGGGCAGCGGCGGCACCTTGGGCGGCGTCGCCATCGCGCTGAAGTCGCGCAACAAGGCGATCCGCATCGCCGCCGCCGATCCGATGGGGGCTGCGATCTACAGCTGGATCAAGACCGGCAAACTGGAAAGCCATGGCAGCTCGATCACCGAAGGCATCGGCCAGGGCCGCGTGACCGCCAATTTGGAAGGCGCGCCGTTCGACGACGCTTATCAGATCCCCGACGAGGAAGCCTTGCCCATTGTGTTCGACCTTCTCGAGCATGAAGGCCTGTGCATGGGCGGCTCCACCGGAATCAATGTCGCCGCCGCCATCCGCATGGCCAAGGATATGGGCCCTGGGCACACCATCGTCACCATACTGTGCGACTACGGTAACCGCTACCAATCCAAATTGTTCAATCCCGCCTTCCTGCGCGAGAAAGGTCTTCCGGTTCCGTCCTGGCTTGCGGAACATCGCAGCGCCATAGCGGTTCCGTATCTATGAGCAATCTGGTTTCCACCGAATGGCTGGCGGCGAACCTGGACACGGTTCGCGTGGTGGATGCGTCCTGGTACATGCCTGGCGAAAAGCGCGATCCGGCAAATCAATTTGAAGCGGGCCACATTCCCGACGCGGTGTTCTTCGACATCGACAAGATTTCCGACCACACCACCGGCCTGCCCCACATGCTGCCATCGGCGCGTGACTTCTCCGCCGCAGCGGGCAAGCTGGGAATCGGAAATGACGAGACGGTGGTGGCCTATGACGGCACCGGCATCTTCTCGGCCCCGCGCCTGTGGTGGACCTTTAAAGCGATGGGCCACGATAATGTGAAGGTGCTGGATGGTGGCTTTCCCAAGTGGAAGCGCGAAGGCCGCGCCATCGAGACCGGCCCGGCCCAGCCCCGGGAAAAATGCTTCACCGCCCATTTTCGCCCCGGTCTGAAACGCGACTTCGAGGATGTGATGGGCATCGTGCAAGACAAGTCGGCCCAGATGGTGGACGCGCGCAGCGCGTCACGCTTTAGCGCCGAAGAAAAGGAACCACGCGCGAGTTTGCGCTCCGGCCACATGCCGGGCGCAGCCAATGTCCATTTCCGCTCCCTGATCACGGCGGACGGCACTTGCAAGTCAAAGGATGAATTGCGCGCCGCCTTCGAGCAGGCGGGCGTGGATCCGGCAAGGCCCATCGTCACCACCTGCGGTTCGGGCATGACGGCCGCCATCCTGATGCTGGCGCTGGACGAAATCGGCGCGAAGGACACCGCGCTGTATGACGGCTCCTGGACCGAATGGGGCGGGCGGCCCGAAGCACCGGTGGTAACCGGCTAATGGCGAAAGCGGCGGCGCGGCGAATCCCCATGACGGTGACGTTCTTGGAAATGAACGCCAAGCCTTCCGCCCTGCCGCCGCCCCAGCCGCGCGGCCGCTGCGCCCTGCTTCGCTGCGAAAAGCCGCCGGGGCATTTCTACCGCTATCTCTACGACACGATCGGTGCCGACTATTACTGGGTGGACCGCAAGAAGCTGTCGCCCGAAGCGCTGGAAAAGGTCATCCAAGACTCGCTGAACCAGCTGTTTGTGCTGTATGTCGAAGGCAATCCAGCCGGGATGGCGGAACTGGACCTGCGCAAGACAGGCACGGCCAACATCGCCTATTTCGGATTGATGCCCGAAGCGATCGGCAAGCGGATCGGCTATTTCTTCCTTTACCACACCTGCATGAACGCCTGGACCCAGCCCATCCAGCGGCTGACCATCAACACCTGCACCCTGGATCACCCCCGCGCCCTGCCCTTGTACCAGCGGCTGGGTTTCACCGCATATAACAGGGAGGAGAGGTTCGTTGAGCTTCCCTGATGTTATTTGATGGTCGCCCGCCGGTACGCTGCTGCTCCCGGTCGCCGACGCTCCCGGGAAGAACGGTTTGTTGAGTTACCCTAGGTTTGCGGGCAAGGTCACGGCATGAGCAGCATCGACAGCGCCCCTGAAAAAACCTGGTTCGGCCATCCCCGCGGCCTCACCGTCCTGTTCGGCACCGAGATGTGGGAGCGCTTTTCCTATTACGGAATGCGCGCCCTGCTGGTGCTGTACCTGACCAAGTATCTGCTGCTGCCCGGCCATGTCGAAGGCGTGCTGTTCTATCCCCAGATCAAGGCATTTTTCGAAATGCTGGCGGGGCCGCTCAATCCCCAGCCTTTGGCCTCGCTGATCTACGGCACCTATACCGGCCTGATCTATGCCACCCCGCTGCTGGGCGGCTGGCTGGCCGACAATGTCATCGGCCAGCGCAAGACCGCGATGATCGGCATTGTGATGATGGCCTTTGGTCACTTCATGATGGCGTCGGAAGCCATGCTGTTTCCCGCCCTCACCCTGCTGATCTTCGGCGGCGGCCTGTTCAAAACCAACACCACCGCCCAGGTGGGCATGCTGTATGCGCCCGGCGACGCCCGCCAGGACCGCGGCTATTCGATTTTCTATGTCGGCGTGAATCTGGGCGCCTTCATCGCGCCGCTGGTGGCCGGCACCCTGGGCGAGAATATCGGCTGGCATTACGGCTTCGGTGCCGCCGGCGTCGGCATGATCATCGCCTTTGTCGTCTACCTGATCGGCTGGAAGCATTTGCCGACCGATGGGCTGAAGCAGCGCGCCAACACCGAGCGCAAGCCGCTGACCCGCGCCGAATGGAAATCGGTCGGGGCGCTAATCCTGCTGGTGCTGCCCATCGCGCTGTGGTGGGCCTGTTACGAGCAGCAGGGCAACATCATCGCGCTGTTTGCCGATGCCAACACCGATCGCCGCCTGATCCCCGGCCTGATCGACTGGGAAATCCCGGTGACCTGGTTCCAGGCCTTCAATCCCTTCATCATCTTCGCCTTCACGCCTTTCCTGCTGGCGCTGTGGACGCAGCAGGCGCGCACGCTGCGCGAGCCCAACTCCATGAACAAGATCCTGTATGGCTGCCTGATGCTGACCGCGTCCTATGTGGTAATCGCCTATGCGTCCTGGCAGGGCGGCGCAGGCAAGATCAGCTGGCTGTGGCTGCTGCTCTATTTTGTGATCATCACCACCGGGGAAATCTATTCCTCGCCCATCAGCCAGTCGCTCTATTCCAAGGTGGCGCCGCTGCGCATCGCGTCGCTGATGATCGCGGTCAACTTCCTGCCGAACTTCATCGGCGGCGGCTTGATGCAGGGCTGGCTGGGCACCTTCTGGGAAGACATGAGCCATCCCGCCTTCTTCCTGATGATTGCCGGCATCGGACTGGTATCGGCCGTGATGATCTGGGCGATGGAAAAGCCGCTGCGGCCCTATTTGCAGAAATCACATGACTGACAAGCCTCGCAAGGACGACAAGTTCGAAACCCGCGCGGTCTCCAAGGGCCGCATGAGCGATGCCCATTTCGGCGCGGTGAACACGCCGGTCTATCGGGCGTCGACCATCCTGTATCCCGACATGGCGGCGATCAAAGCCAACAAGCAGCCTTACACCTATGGCCGCCGCGGCACCCCCAGCACCCAGAGTTTCGATGACGCCATCAGCGCCCTGGAAGGCGCGGCCCGCACCTGCACCGTCACCTCGGGCATCCAGGCGATTGGCCTGGCTATCCTGTCGGTCTGCGGCGCCGGTGATCATTTGCTGATGGTGGACAGCTGCTATGAGCCCACCCGCAACCTGTGCGACCGCACCCTCAAGCGCTTTGGCATCGAGACGAGCTATTACGCGTCCGGCGACGACATTGCTGCGCACCTCAAGCCCAATACCAAGGCAGTATTCTGCGAAGCCCCCGGCTCGCTGACCTTTGAGATGCAGGACATCCCGGCCCTGGTTGAGGCGGCACACGCACATGACAATGGAAGTGGGGGCGCCTCCGTGCTGATGGACAATACCTGGGCCACGCCCTTGTTCTTCCGCCCTCTGGAGCATGGCGTGGACCTGTCCATCCAGGCGGCCACCAAATATATCGGCGGCCATGCCGATGTGATGCTGGGCTATGTCGCCGCCAATGCGCGCCATGCCGCCAGGCTGCACCAGGTCCATGGCGACCTCGGCCTGTTCGCCAGCGGCGATGACTGTTTCCTGGGACTGCGCGGCCTTCGCACCCTTTCGGTGCGGTTGGCCCGCCACCAGGAGACCGGCCTGACCCTGGCCCGCTGGCTCCAGGGCCGCCCCGAGGTCGCCCGTATCCTCCATCCGGGACTAGAAAGTGACCCCGGCCATGTCCTGTGGAAACGGGATTTTTCCGGCGCCTGCGGGCTGTTCGGGGTCATACTTGAACCGGCATCTGAAGCAGCCGTCGCGGCCTTTGTGGACGGGTTGCAGCATTTCGGGATCGGCTATTCCTGGGGCGGGTTTGAAAGCCTGATCGTTCCGGCCCATATCAAGCGCACGGCTAGCCCCTTCCCCGCCGAAGGGCCGGTGCTTCGAATCCATGCCGGTCTGGAAGATGCCGGCGACCTGATCGCCGACCTGGAACAGGGCCTGGCCCGCATGCACCTCACATGAAAGACACATCGTGACCGATACCCTCACCCACGCCGCCTTCGTTGCGACGGTCAAGTTCGACGACAAGGGGCTTGTCCCGGTCATCGCCCAGAGCAAGCCCACCGGCGAAGTCCTGATGTTCGCCTGGATGAACAGGAACACCCTGGAAATGACCCTGGCTACGGGGCGGGTCACCTACTGGTCCCGTTCCCGCCAGTCGGTCTGGACCAAAGGCGAGACCAGCGGCCATCATCAGCACCTGATCGAGGCCTATGTGGACTGCGATGGCGACGTGCTGCTGCTGAAGGTCGACCAGATGGGACCGGCCTGCCACACCGGGGCGCCTTCCTGCTTTTTCAGGAAGTTAGACTAAGGCCAAACCGGATTACGCGGGTTATAGTGCCCTCGGAGTCACCATGACCGAATTGCCGCCACCACCCGCTGCGCCAAGGCCTGCCGCCGGAAAGGCCGACGTCCTGACGCCCAAGTTCCAGGCGGCGGTGATCGCCGGCGTAATCGTGGCCGGCCTGTTCTTCGGCCGCCCGGTGCTGATGCCGCTGGCGCTGTCGGTGCTGATGTCCTTCGCGCTGGCGCCGCTGGTCAGCCTGTTCAAGCGCTTCCGGCTGGGCAATGGCCCGGCGGTGATCATCAGCCTAGTTCTGGCGGTGACGATCGTGGGATCGCTGGGCCTCTTCATGGGCTCGCAGCTCGCCAAGCTGGCGGCCGAGCTGCCGCATTACCAGACCAACCTGGGCCAGAAAATTCATTCGGTGGTGGGCGGCGCCGCCCATAACGACACCATCACCCGGCTGAACAAGACGGTCGAGAACCTGGCCGACCAGATCACCGGCGGCAAACAGGAAGACCCCGAAGGCGCCGCGCCCGGCCAGATCAAGCCGATCCCGGTGGTCATCACCCGCACCTCGCAGGCGCCCTGGGCAGTGGCCAGCACGGTGCTGGGTCCGCTGCTGGAACCTCTGGGGCTGGTCGCGCTGGTGCTTGTGTTCGTCAGCTTCATCCTGCTGCAGAAGGATGACCTGCGGGACCGCTTCATCCGGCTGGCCGGGTCGCGCGACATGCAGCGCACCACCGTGGCGCTGGACGAAGCCGCCAGCCGCCTGTCGCGCTATCTGTTCCTGCAGACCCTGATCAATACCTGTTTCGGCCTGGCGATCGGCGTGGGACTTTGGCTGATCGGAATTCCCAATGCCGGCCTTTGGGCGTTGATGGCGATGCTGCTGCGCTTTGTGCCCTATTTCGGCGTGCCGCTGGCCTTCCTGTTTCCCTTCACCCTGGCGCTGGCGGTGGATCCGGGCTGGACCAAGATGGTGTGGACCTTGCTGCTGTTCGGCGGCATCGAGCCCATCATCGGCCAGGGCATCGAGCCGATCCTGTATGGCCGCAGCATGGGCCTGTCCGCCGTCGCGGTGGTAGTGGCGGCGGTGTTCTGGACCTGGCTGTGGGGACCGGTGGGGCTGCTGCTCTCCACCCCGCTCACCATGTGTTTCGTGGTGTTCTCGCGCCATATCGAAAGCCTGAAATTCCTGGACGTGATGCTGGGCAACCAGCCGGCGCTGAAGTTCGAGGAAAGCCTGTATCTGCGCATGCTGGCCGAGGACCCGGACGAAGCCGCCGACGAAGCCGAGAGTTTCCTGCAGGCTAATTCGCTGTCGGGCTATTACGACGAAGTGGCGGCGCGCGCGCTGATGCTGGCGCAGAACGACGTCAATCGCGGCGTGCTCGATCCCCTGCGCCAGAACCGCATCCGCGATGCCATCAAGGGCCTGATCGTCAACCTGGCGGAACGGCGCGACGATGACGCGGCCGCCGCCGCCGACCTGCCCGACACCTGGCGCGATGCCGAACCGGTGCTGTGCGTGGCCGGGCGCGGACCGCTGGATGAAGCTGCCGCGCTGCTGCTGGTGGACATGCTGAGCAAATACGGGATCGGGGCGCGGGTGGTGTCTTCGGACGAAACCTCGGCCAACAATATCCGCGAGCTGGATTGCACGGGCGTCCAGCTGACCTGCGTGTCGTATCTGGAGCCCGGCACCTTCAAAAATGCCCGCTACCAGGTGCGGCGTCTGCGCAAGCGCATGCCCGGCGTGCCGGTGATGGCGCTGTTCTGGGGCCTGGCGGGCGACAATTCGCGCTATCTGGACGGCATCGAGGCGACGGAATGCGATATCGTCACCACCGGCCTCAAGGAAACCGTGCAGCACATCCTCACCTTCGCCCGCCGCGCCGGCGCGCCTTTCCATAGCGATTACCAGGCGGCCAAGTGAGCAATGCTTCCGACTATGGCGTGCTGCTCACCACGGCGCCGTCGCGCGATGAAGCCGTTAAAATCGCCAAGCTGCTGATCGACGAAAAGCTGGCGGCCTGCGTGCAGCTGATACCCATCGAAAGCTTCTATGTCTGGGAGGGCAAAACCCAGAACGAGGCCGAAGTGCTGCTGCTGGCCAAGACCCGCACCGACCTTTTCGAGCCCGCCATGACGCGGATCAAGGACATTCATCCCTATAGCGTGCCAGAAATTGTCGGGACGCAATTCCTGGCGGGCTTCCAGCCCTACCTGGACTGGATTTCCGAGGTCACACGATGAGCGAGGTCGAGCAGGCCATCGCGACAGCGCGCCAATCACTGCAGCAGGGCGACATGGCCGGAGCGGAGCGTGTCCTGGCGCCGCTGTTCCAGCGCGGGCTCGCTAACCATCCGGCGGTGCTGCAACTGGCGGGCCTGATCCGCCTGCAACAGGGCTTGCCTGCGGAAGCGGAAGCGATTTTCGCGCAAGGCCGCGTTGTCGCCGCCGACGACGCGGTGATGGCCTATTACCACGGCGCGTCGCTGGCGGCCCTCGATCGCAAGGACGAAGCCGCAACCCGTTATCGGGCGGCAATCGCCATGAAACCCGATTTTGCCGAAGCGCGGCTGGCGCTCAGCGCCCTTCTGATCGAAACTGGCCACATGACGGAGGCCGAAAGCGTCACGCGCGGGGGATTAAGTCTGGAGATGGCCGCACCTCTCAAGGGCGTGTTGCACAACAACCTGGCGCTGGCGCTGCGGGCGCAGCGCAATGACCAGGCGGCGCTCGAGCATTTCCAGCAGGCGCAGGCCCTCAATCCCGGCATTCCCAAGCTGGACATGCTGCAGGCCGAAACCCTGCAGGCCCTGAAGCGGCCGCAAGAGGCTGTGGCGGTTTTCGAGAAGGCCCTGGCTGCCGATCCCGCCGATCCGCGCCTGCACCGCGCCTATAACGAGTTGCTCTACCGGCTGGACCGGGCCGATGAGGCGCTCAAATCCTATGACCGAGCGCCCCAAAGCCGCGAACTGCTGCTCGACCGGGCCTCGTTTCTCGCACAGGCAAAGCGCGGCGAGGAAGCCCATGCCATTTATCGCGATGTGCTGGCCGCCAATCCCGGAGACATCGTGGCCGCCGCGGGCGCCGCCAACATGCTGGTGATGCTGGAACGCTATGAGGAAGCCTCCGCAGCGTTCGATGCAGCGCTGGCGCGCCACGCCGATCCCGACTTGTTTTCAGGGGCGGCGGAAGTGGCGCTGCTGCGGCTGGATCCGCAAAGGGCTGTCGAACTGTCCCTCAAGGCGCTGGAACTGGACCGGCACCACCAGAATGCCATCGCAAACATGAGCGTGGGCCTTCGGCTGGCGGGCGATGACATCGAAGAAGCGCTGAACCTGTATGACCAGCTGGTGCAGGTGATCGATCTGGAGCCGCCGCCGGGCTTTTCCAGCATGCGCGACTTCAATGAAGAACTCAGCGCCAGCCTGGACGCGCTGCACCCCCAGCGGCGCACCCATCTCAACCAAACACTGCGCAGCGGTACCCAGACGCAAGGCTTGCTGTTCGGTTCGGGGCAGCGGCTGGTGGACATGATCCAGGCGCGCATCAATGAAGCGGTTTCGCGCTATGTCGGCGGGCTCAAGACAGACGAAGGCCACCCCTTCCTGTCGCGGCGCGGACGCGGCTTCCGCTATGCGGGGTCCTGGTCGTCGCGGCTGATGGATTGCGGCTTTCACGTCAATCACATCCATCCCAATGGCTGGATCAGCTCCTGTTACTATGTAGGGGTGCCTGACGCGGTGAAGGACGAAAAAGAAAAACAGGGCTGGATCAAGTTCGGCGAATCCGGCTTCACCCAGCTGGGCGACAAGAACCCACCGCCGCGCCGCACCGTTCAGCCCCAGCCTGGCCGGCTGGTATTGTTTCCGTCCTAT
>CAIUTH010000289.1 GCA_903902075.1 uncultured Alphaproteobacteria bacterium | reverse complement strand
CGATCTTCCGCTGGATTCGCGCGGCGGCGGTGCATTCAAGTTCTACGCGCCCTATGACGCGACCTACAAGATTCAGGTCTTTCTCAATGCCAACACCTCCGAGGAAGGCGAGATCGGTATCAGCAATCGCTACGAGGTGACGGTGCCGCTGAAGGCGGGCCTTCGCACCATCGGCGCAACCTTCCCCAAGAATCTGGCGCTGGACGAGCATGTCACGCAAAAGACCATCCTGGGCGCGCGCGAACCGGCCGCCACTCCGGAGCCGATCCCGATGGACGTCATCGTGGACGGCGCGCGCGTGCAGCGCCTGACGGTGCCGTCGGTGGCGACCGGCCCCAATGTCTCGCAATCCTTCTATCAGCGCGACGTGATGCAGATTTCCGTGGTTGGTCCCTTCGACATCAAGGGCTCGGGCGACACCGCCAGCCGCCGCAAGATCTTCATCTGCCGTCCCTCGGCCAGCTTGTCCGAAACGGCCTGCGCCAACACCATCCTCACCAACCTGGCGCGCCATGCCTATCGCCGTCCGGTCAGCCAGGCCGATGTTGCGCCGCTGATGAAGATCTATGCCGAAGGCCGCAAGGGCGCGGACTTCGACCATGGCGTCGAAGCGGGCCTGGAAGCGGTGCTGGTGTCGCCCAGCTTCCTGTTCATGCGCGAAAGCGATCCGGCCAAGAGCGCGCCGGGTGATGTCCACCGCATCAGCGACCTTGAATTGGCCACGCGTCTGTCCTTCTTCCTGTGGAGCAGCGTGCCCGACGACAAGCTGCTGAATGCCGCCCAGTCGAACCAGTTGCACAAGCCGGCGGTGCTGAAGGCCCAGGTCGCCCGCATGCTGGCCGATCCCAAGTCCAAAGCGCTGACCCAGAATTTCGCGGGCCAGTGGCTGTATCTGCGCCGGCTGGAATATCAAAAGCCTGACCGCAGGGCCTTTCCCGATTTCGATATCCGCCTTCGCAACGCCATGCAGACCGAGACGGAAATGTTCTTCGACGGCGTGGTGCGCGACAATCGCAGCGCGCTGGATTTCTTGGATGCCAACTATACCTATGTGAACCAGCGCCTGGCCGAGCATTACGGCATCCCGGGCGTTTACGGCACGACGTTCCGCAAGGTCGAGCTGGACCCGGCGCTGCATCGCGGCGGCCTGCTGGGGCAGGGTTCGGTGCTGACCGTGACCTCCTACAACAACCGCACCTCGGTGGTGCTGCGTGGCAAGTGGATCCTGGAAAACATCCTGGCCGCTGCGCCGCCGCCGCCGCCGCCCAATGTGCCGACCCTGAACGAAGCCAAGAACGGCAAGGTGATGACCATCCGCCAGCAGATGGAAGTTCACCGCGCCAATCCGGTCTGCGCCTCCTGCCACACCAAGATGGACCCGCTGGGCTTCAGCCTTGAGAATTACGACGCGGTGGGCAAGTGGCGCACCGCTTACGCCGGTTCGGTGGTCGATGCTTCGGCCGTGCTGCCGGACGGCACCAAGTTCGAAGGCCCCCGCGGCCTGCAGGGCATTCTGCTGTCGCGCAAGGACCAGTTCGTCGAGGCCTTGACCGAGCGGCTGATGACCTACGCCCTGGCGCGTGGCCTGGAATCCTACGACATGCCGGCGGTGCGCGCGGTTCGCTCCCAGGCTGCCAAGGACAATTACCGCATGCAGACGATTATTCTGGGCATTGTTCAAAGTGTGCCTTTCCAGATGAGAAGGACTCCTACGACATGATGATCACCAAGAAAGCGATTGGCCGCCGCACCATGTTGCGCGGCATGGGCACCGTGATGGCGCTGCCGCTGCTGGAAGCCATGGGCTCCAGCGCGAAGGCTGCGGAAGCATCGGCGGCGGCGCGGAAGCGCCTGCAGGTCATCTACACGCCCAACGGCATGATGATGGAGAACTGGACGCCCAAGACGGCGGGCGAGGGCTATGAGCTGTCGCCGATCCTCAAGCCGCTGGAGCCCTATCGCAACAAGTTCACCGTCTTCTCCAACCTGTCGCACGTCCAGGCCGAAGCCCTGGGCGACGGCGCGGGCGACCATGGCCGCTGCTGCGGCGGCTACCTGACCGCCACCCACGTCAAGAAGACCGAAGGCGCCGACATCACTGCCGGCGTGTCGATGGACCAGGTGGTGGCCAAGCAGTTCGGCGAAAAGACCCAAATCCCGTCCATCGAAGTCGGCCTGGAGCCTCCCTCGCTGGTGGGCAGCTGCGACAGCGGTTATTCCTGCGCCTACACCAACACCCTGTCATGGGCGAACGCCTCGACGCCGCTGCCGGTCACCATTAACCCGCGTGAAGTGTTCGAGCGCCTGTTCGGCGACGGCGACAGCCTGGATGCCAAGAGCCGGCTGGCGCAGCTGCGCCGCCAAGCCTCGATCCTGGATTTCGTGGCCCAGGATGCCAAGCGCCTTTCGAACAAGATGGGCGCCAGCGACAAGCACAAGCTGGATGAGTATCTGACCAGCGTGCGCGATATCGAAAAGCGCATCCAGAAGGTGGAGCAGGGCGGCGTCGAAGCCACCGCGCTTCCCGCCTATGCCCGCCCCTCGGGCGTGCCGGACAAGTTCGAAGACTATTCGCACATGATGATCGACCTGCAGGTGCTTGCCATGCAGGCGGACATCACCCGCGTCTCCAGCTTCATGGTCGGCCGCGAAGTGTCGGGCCGGTCCTATCCGGAAATCGGTGTGCCGGATGCGCACCATCCGCTCAGCCACCATGGCCATGATCCGGAAAAGATCGCCAAGCTGACCAAGATCAACACATTGCACATGGAACAGGTGGCCTATTACCTGAAGCGCATGAGCGAAACCAGGGAAGGCGAGGGCAGTTTACTCGACACCACCCTGGTGATGGCGGGCGCCAGCCTGGCCGATCCCAACAACCACGACCATCGCGGCTTGCCCGTGATCGTGGCGGGCGGCCTGATGAAGGGCAACCGGCACATCATCGCGCCGAAGGACACGCCCATGGCCAACCTGATGCTGTCCATGATGGACACGCTGGGCGTGGACTGTCACAGCATCGGCGATTCCAGCGGCCGTCTTTCGACCTTCTCGGCGTAGTCGGCGGGACAATGAAAAAGGTATTGGGACTGGGACTCTGCCTGCTGGGCGCTCTGCCGGTTTATGCCAGCAGCGGTGCGGACACCCGGCTGGTGCAAGCGGTGAAAGGCGGCGATCGCGCCGCCCTCAAGCGCCTGCTGGCCGCGCATGTGAATGTGAACGCCCCGCTGCCCGACAAGTCCACGGTCCTGTCCTGGGCGGTAGACCGACAGGACGTTGAAGCGGTGCGTATGCTTCTGGCGGCAGGCGCCAAGCCCAACGTCACCGATGTGGAAGGTGCATCGCCGGTAACTCTGGCCTGCGAGCTGGGAAATCCCGAAATCGTCACCAGCCTGCTCAAGTCCGGCGGCAATGCCAATGCGGCGCGGGCCGATGGCATCGCGGCACTGGCGCTGTGCGCGGGCAGCTCCACGCCCGCGGCGCTGGACGCGCTGATCGCCAAGGGCGCCAAGGTTGAGGCCACCAATCCGCAAGGCCAGACCGCCCTGATGGCGGCATCGTTCAAGGGCCGCACCGACAATATCAAGTTCTTGCTGGCGCATGGCGCCAACGCCAACGCGGTCTCGGTCAAGGGCTTCACGCCCTTGTTCTTCGCCCTGCGCAGCCATGAGCCTTCGGCGCCGCTGGCGCTGCTGGATGCGGGCGCCAACAGCAAGGCGACCTTGCCGGACGCCACGTCCGTTGTTGCCGCCGCTGTCGCCAACAACAATGTGCCTTTCGCCGTGACTGCCGTGTCGCGCGGCACAGACCTTGAGCAGCGTGACAGCCAGGGGCGCCAGCTGATCCATGTCGCAGCCGCCAGCGGCAATGCCGAATTGGTCAAGATGGTGCTGTCCAAGGGCGTGGACGCCAATGCCATGAGCGTGCCGCCGCCTGCGCCGCCTGCGCCGGTGCAGGTTTCTTCCGCAAGTGGCGGCCAGAAGCTGGCCCGTGCAGACGGCACCCGTCCGCCGCCGCCGCCCGCCCAGCCTCGCACGCCGCTGATCATCGCGGCCGAAGCCGGCAGCGCGCCTGCCATGAAGGCGCTGGTGGAAGTCGGCGCCAAGGCCAGTATTGCCGCGCCCGACGGCACCACCGTGGCGCTGGCCGCCGCCGGCAGCGGCAACCTGGATGCAGTGAAATATGCACTGGAGCTGGATCCGAACCTGACCTATATCGGCCCGAACCATCGCAGCATCATGCACTTCGCCATCGCCAACAAGAATCCCGACCTGGCGATCCCGGTCTTGCAGTATCTCGCCGACAAGGGCGCCAAGCTGGATGAGAAAAACGACAAGGGCGACACGCCCGGCGATTTCATCAACCGCGGCGGTCAGCAGGATATCCGCATCTTCTACATCCAGCTGCTGAAAGATCACAACATCGTGAGCAATCACGATCACTGATCCGGGCTTGGTTCACGGGGGGACTGCCATGCGCCTGCTAGCCGCCTTTGTGATGGCCCTGTGCCTAACGGCATCCGCCCAGACGGCTGCACCGCCCGGACTGCCGCCGCTGCCCAGGTTGACCAGTCCGCGCCTCTATGTGCTGGATTGCGGCACCATCATTTCCCACGAGCCCGAGCGGTTCGGCCTGCGCCGGGAAGACGTGTCCGATCCGGATTTCTCCGATCCCTGTTTCCTGGTGATGCATCCCAGGGGCGTGCTGCTGTTCGATACCGGCCTGACCGACGCCCAGGTGGGGCGGCCGATCTACGAGAACAAGAACGGCTATGAAGGGCTGCTGAAAACCACCACCCTGAAAGGCGAGCTGGCCAATATCGGCCTCACGCCGGCCGCCATCACTTATCTGGCGATTTCCCATTCCCATTGGGATCATGTCGGCAACGGCAATGCCTATGCCGGTTCGACCTGGCTGGCGCGCAAGGCCGAATACGACGTGATGTTCGGACCCGCCGCGAACGACGCGGCGAAAAACAACTATGCCGCGCTGGCCCATGCGAAGATCCAGTATGTGGAAGGTGACCATGACGTGTTCGGCGATGGCAGCGTGGTCCTGCTGTCCACGCCGGGTCATACGCCGGGCCATCAGTCTCTTTACGTAAAACTTACAAACACGGGCGGCGTGGTGGTGTCGGGCGACCTGTATCACTATCCGGCCGAGCGGGCGCAGGGCAAAATGCCGGCCCGGGAATATGCCAGCGGCACACCGCAATCCCGCAAGAAGATTGAAGATTTTCTGACGCGCACCCAATCCCAGCTCTGGATCGGCCACAGCATCGACTGGTACCGCGACGCGGTGAAAGCACCCGGCTGGTACAACTAGGCTCTTCGCCGGATTGACGAAGTTCCGCGGGGTGATGACAGTAGCGTCATGAACGCCACTGCCAGGAAAATCAGCCAGCTTCGACCCGGTTCGCGCCGGACCGGACAGGACAATATCGCCGCCACCCTGGGTGAAGAGATATTGTCGGGCGCGCGCAAGCCCGGCGAGCGCATGCCCAGCGACGCCGACATGCACAAGATGTTCGGCGTCTCCCGCGTGGTGACGCGCGAAGTGATCAAGACATTGGCGGCCAAGGGCCTGGTCGCATCCAAGATGAAGGTCGGCACCATTGTGCTCGATCCCACCCACTGGAACTGGCTGGACTCGGACGTCCTGTCGTGGCGCGCCAACATGGGCATGGACATGGACTTCCTGGCGCATCTCACCGACGTGCGCCGTGCGGTTGAACCGACCGCCGCGGCACTGGCCGCGCTCTATGGCACGCGTGCCGATATCAACCGGCTGCGCGAGGCCATCGCCGCCATGGCCAGCGCCAGCAACAACCGGCGCCAGTTTGCCGAAGCAGATTTGCGCTTTCACCTGGCGGTCAGCGCGGCGTCCAAGAATCCCTTCTTCCAGTCCTTTGCCGCCACCATCGAGACGGCGCTGTTCGCGCTGCTGTCCGTCAACGCCCTGACCGACAACAGCCGCCAGCAATCCGAAGCCATCGAAATGCATGTCCGGGTGGCCGACGCCATCGAGGAGCGCGATCCGCACATGGCGGCCAAGGCCATGCTGCGGGCGGTGGATGGCGGGCTGAGCCACGCCAAGCGGCGCAAGGCGGTTCCGGCAAAATCCTGAGTTTTCCGCGACTTGCTTTCGTCCCAATTCGTCATACCATCACTGCAAAGAGCCGGGAATGACGGCCGCTCAGGGGACGAAGCGCAAGCCATGACATTGAACAAGGACGAACGCGGCCGGCTGGAAGATGTCGGTTTCATGACCTGCATGACGTTGGTCATGCTGGGCAACTATGCCCAGACCGGCCATTTCGGCGGGCCGCTGGCCTACACGCCGTTCAATGTCGCCGCCCATCTGATCGGGCCGGAGCGGGGCGGGCTGCGTTACGATTACCGCCGCCCCAAGCATCCTTTCGGCGACAAGTTCATGATGGCGGCAGGCCACAGCGTGCCCACCTGCTACGCGCTCTACATGATCCTGGGTCAGGCGATGGAACGGCGCTTCAAGCAGACCGGCGACAAGCGCTATGCGGTCGATCCGGACGTGGCGCTGTTGCCGATCGATGCGCTGGGCTTCCGGCGCGGCGCCGGCGCGCTCAAGACATTATTGGCGGAGCAGGGGCTGGAAAACGACCCGCTGTTCGCACAAGCCAAGGCGCGCGGCATCAAGGCGCTGTCGGGCCATGCCGAAAGCATCGATGTCACCAACGACGTGAATGGCGGACCTTCGGGCGTCGGTGTCGCAACCGCGGCGGGCAAGGCGGCGTTCTGGGACATGGTTGGCGCGGCGGATGGCCCCAAGGTCATCGCCCTGG
>CAIUTH010000288.1 GCA_903902075.1 uncultured Alphaproteobacteria bacterium | reverse complement strand
GTGCCGATGATGGGCCTGGTCGAGCTGATCCGCGGCATCGCGACGGAGGAAGAGACCTTCCGCACCGTGCGCGAGGTCGTGGTCAAGCTGGAGAAGAAGCCGGTCAATGCCGAGGATTTCCCGGCCTTCATCGTCAACCGCATCCTGCTGCCGATGATCAACGAGGCGGTCTATACGCTGTATGAAGGCGTGGGCAATGTGGACGCGATCGACACCGCCATGCGGCTGGGCGCCAACCATCCCATGGGTCCGCTGCAGCTGGCTGACTTCATCGGCCTGGATACCTGCCTGTCGGTGATGCAGGTTCTGTATGAAGGCCTGGCGGACTCCAAGTACCGTCCCTGCCCGCTGCTGGTGAAATATGTCGAAGCCGGCTGGCTGGGCCGCAAGACCGGTCGCGGCTTCTACGACTATCGGGGCGAACACCCGGTACCGACCAGGTAGATCCGCTCCGCGCGGTTCTAGCTGCCGGTAATTCTCTTGAAATAGGCGACGGCCTCAGGCGAGGCCCACTCCGCGGGACCTTCCGCGCGCGCCACCACCTTGCCATCCGGATCGATCAGCACCGTGGTCGGCAGGCCCGGCACCACGAAGCTGCGCATCAGCATGCGATCAGAGTCGACATAGACTGGCAGGGTGCCGGCGCCATGGCTTTTCAGGAAGGCGCCGGCATCCACCTTGGTGCTGTCGGCATTGATCGCCAGAACCCGCAGGCCCGGCGCATGGGCCTGGAGCCGGGCTAGCGAAGGCAGCTCGCTGACACAGGGCGCGCACCAGGTGGCCCACAGGTTCAGCAGCACATAGCGGCCCTTGAATGCATCCAGCGCATGCCGGCCACCCTTGCCATCGGCAAAACTCACCGCCGGGGCGGGTTTGGGGGCTTTTTCCAGCGCCAGCACGGCCAAAGACGGCGGCGGCTCGATCCCCTGATGGACAGAAAGCAGGCCTTTCCCATATAGGATGCCCATTGCCAGCGCGACGATCACGGCCAGACTGATGATGATTTTCTTGGTCATGGGCCTTCGGAAGAAAAGATGAGCACGAACAAAATGTGGGGCGGACGTTTCCAGTGCGGTCCCGCCGATATCATGAGGGAGATTACCCCCTCGATCGATTTCGACAAGCGCCTCGCCGCCGAGGATATCGCGGGCAGCCGCGCGCATTGCCGCATGCTGGCCAGCGAAGGCATCATTGCCAAGGATGACGGGCTGAAGATCCTGGATGGCCTGACAACAATCGAAAAGGAACTCGCCGAGGGCAAGTTCGTCTTCAAGCGCGAGCTGGAAGACATCCATCTCAATATCGAATCCCGGCTGGCCGAGTTGATTGGCCCGGTGGCGGGCCGGCTGCATACCGCCCGGTCGCGCAATGACCAGGTGGTGACCGATTTCAGACTGTGGGTGCGCGCCGCCTGCGAGCGCGCCGATGCGGGGCTGAAAGCTTTGCAGCTGGCCTTGCTGGGACAGGCGGAAAAACACACCGACACCATCATGCCGGGCTTCACCCACATGCAGGTGGCGCAGCCCGTCACCTTCAGCCATCACATGCTTGCCTATGTCGAGATGTTCGGGCGCGACCGCGGCCGCTTCGAGGACGCCAAGAAGCGGCTGAACGAATCCCCGCTGGGCGCTGCTGCGCTGGCGGGCACGTCATTCCCCATCGACCGTGACGCCACCGCCAAGAGCCTGGGCTTCATCCGGCCGATGCGCAATTCCATGGACGCCATTTCGGCGCGCGACTTCGCGCTGGAGTATCTGGCCGCCTGCACCATTGCCGCCGTGCATTTGTCACGGCTGGCGGGCGAACTGGTGCAATGGTCCACGCCGGCCTTCGGCTTTGTGAAATTGTCGGACGCGTTCACCACCGGCTCGTCCATCATGCCGCAGAAGCGCAATCCCGACGCCGCCGAACTGGTGCGCGGCAAGACCGGCCGGGTGCTGGGCGATTTCGTGGCGCTGGCCACCGTGGTCAAGGGGTTGGTGCTGACCTATGGCACCGATCTGCAGGAAGACAAGGAGCGGGTGTTCGACGCCGCCGACACGCTGGAGCTTTGCCTCGCCGCCATGGCGGCGATGATGGCCGACCTGACGGCGCAGCCCGAAGCGATGCGCGCCGCCTGCGTGGCGGGCTTTCCCACCGCCACCGACCTGGCGGACTGGGTGGTGCGGGTGCTGAAAAAGCCGTTCCGCGAGGCGCATCACATTTCCGGCTCCATTGTGAAGCTGGCCGAGGACAAGGGCGTCACCTTGGAAAAGCTGTCGCTTGCGGAGATGCAGACCATCGAGCCCGCCATCACCGATGAAGTGTTCAAGGTACTGTCGTTGGACGCATCCGTGAATTCACGCATGAGCCTGGGCGGCACCGCGCCGGCGCGGGTGAAAGAACAGCTCAACCATTGGCGGGGAGCCCTGAAATGAGGAAGATCATCATTCTGGCGGCCGTGGCGATTGCACTGGCCGCCTGCGGCGTGAAGAACGACCTGGTCAAGCCCAACGGACAGACCACTCCGCGCGACGAACAGAATCCTTCAAAGCCGCCTTATCCTCTGGGACGTTAATTGAACCACTTTCAATACAAGGACGGCGTGCTGTGCGCGGAAGGCGTGCGGCTGGACCTGCTGGCTGAAAAAGTCGGCACGCCTTTCTATTGCTATTCTACCGCCACCTTTGCGCGGCACTACAAGGTGTTCGTAGAGGCCGTGCCTGCCGGGTCGCTGGTGGCCTATGCCATCAAGGCCAACGACAATCTGGCGGTGCTGAAGACGCTGGCCCAGCTGGGCGCGGGCGCCGATGTGGTGTCGGGCGGCGAACTGGCCAAGGCGCTGGCGGCGGGCATTCCCCCGGGCAAGATCGTGTTCTCCGGCATCGGCAAGACCAGGGACGAAATGCGCAGCGCCCTTGAGGCCGGCATCTATCAGTTCAATGTCGAAAGCGAGCCGGAACTGGCGGCGCTGGATGAAGTCGCGCGGGGCTTGCGCAAGCGCGCGCCGGTCACCTTGCGCGTCAATCCCGATGTGGACGCGAAGACCCACGCCAAGATCACCACCGGCACGGCGGAGACAAAGTTCGGCATTCCCTTCAGCCGCGCACGTGAAGCGTACGCCCATGCCGCCAAGATGGCGGGCATCGAGATCGTCGGCGTGGACGTGCATATCGGCAGCCAGATCACCGAGCTGGAACCGTTCGAAACCGCTTTCACCCGTGTGCGCGAATTCGTCGACACCTTGCGCGGCGACGGCCACAACATCACCCGCCTCGACCTGGGCGGCGGTTTGGGCGTGCCGTATGAGAACAGCAACATGCCGCCGCCCGACCCCAGCGCCTATGGCGCCATGGTGGCGCGTGTCACCAAGGATCTGGGCTGCACCCTGTCCTTCGAGCCGGGCCGGCTGATCGCCGCCAATGCCGGCGTGCTAGTCAGCAAGGTGATCTACGTCAAGAACGGCGAGGCCAAGGACTTTCTGATTATCGATGCGGGCATGAACGACCTGATCCGACCGGCCATGTACGAAGCCCATCACGAGATCGTGGCGGTGACGGAACCCAAGGTGGGTTCCCCGCGCCCCCGTTATGACGTGGTGGGGCCGGTGTGCGAGACCTCCGATCTTTTCGCCTCCAGCCGGCCGTTGCCGGAACTCAAAAGCGGCGATCTTGTGGCGATCCTGTCGGCCGGCGCCTATGGCGCGGTGATGGCGGGCGATTACAATGCCCGGCCGCGCATACCGGAAGTCTTGGTTCACGGCGAACAATGGGGCATCGTAAGGCCCAGAGAGACGTATGCCGACCTCATCGCCAAGGACCGCATTCCAGACTGGCTTTCCAGCTAATCCGCTGGCGCGGCGCGTCGCGCTTGCG
>CAIUTH010000287.1 GCA_903902075.1 uncultured Alphaproteobacteria bacterium | reverse complement strand
GACCCGCATCCGGAATGGAACATCAAGAACGACATCGCCGGAGCCAAGAAACTGTTTTCTTCCGGCGTGACGCTGAAAGTGATGCCACTGGATTCCACTGCCAACCTGAAATTCCATGACGTGGCGCGCACGGCCTTGTTCCAGCATGGCAGCATGCTGACCAACATCCTGGCGGGACTTTATTATGAATGGAGCGCCGCTACCCGCGCGCCCACACCCGTTCTCTACGATCCCATGACCCTGGCTGCGTTGCTGCAACCCTCGCTCTGCCCGCTGACTCCGCTGCACATCACATTGGACGATACCGGCAACACCAAAGAGACGCCGGGCACGCCCAATGCCGAGGTCTGTCTGCATTCGGATGCCCAGGGTTTCGCGCAATTCTATGTCCGGCGCGTGACGGGTCACTGATGAGCGCGGATATTTACAATCAGGCCATGGCGGCGCAGAAGGCCGGCAACCTCGCGGAAGCCGAGCGGCTGTATCGCCAGATCCCGGGTCAGGTGCCCGAAGTGGTGGTCAAGTTGGGCAACCTGCTCGCCCGCCAGGGCCGTCATGGCGAGGCCATGCATTTCTATGACCAGGCGGTGGCGGCACGGCCGGATTTTTTTGAGGCCCTGTTCAACCGCGGCAACCTGCTGCTGGAACTGAAGCGCACCGAAGAGGCACTGGAAAGCTATGACCGGGTGCTGGCGGCGCGCCAGGATTTCGCCGGGGTGTGGAACAATCGTGGCACCGCATTGCGCGGCTTGAACCGGCTGGACGCCGCGCTGGCCAGTTTCCAGCGCGCGGTCACCCTGGCGCCGGGTCATTTCAACGCCCTGACCAATGCCGCCGTAATCCTGTGGGACATGAAACGGTTGCCCGAAGCGCTGGCGGCGGTGGACCGCGCTTTGGGCGTACAGCCCGGCTTCGCCGAGGCGCTGTATGTCAAAGCCAATGTGCTGCGCGATCTGGGCCGGACGGGCGAAGCGCTGGAGGCTTACGAAGCGACACTGAAATCCAACCCTGCGCACCCCCATGCCCTGAACGGCGCGGCCCAGGTGGCGCGCATTGTCTGCGACTTCAAACGCGTCGAGGCGCTGACACCCCAGGTGATCCAGAATGCGCCCGGCGGCCGCGCCGTGATCCAGCCTTTTGTGCTTATGGGCTATAGCGACGATGCCGCCCTGCAGCGGCGCTGCGCCGAAAATCTGGTGCGCATGTTCGTGCCCCAGCGCCCGGCGCTGCGCGATGTGCGGCGCTATGGCCATGACCGCATCCGCCTGGCCTATCTGTCGGCCGACTATCACCAGCATCCCACCGCCCAGTTGATGGTCGAACTGTTTGAGCGGCATGACCGCAGCCGTTTCGAAGTCACCGCCATCGCCTTCGGTCCCGATGACGGCAGTCTTTTGCGGGCGCGGTTGAAGAAAGTCTTCGACCATTTCGAGGATGTGCGTGGGCTTAGCGATGCGGAAGTGGCACGCATGCTGCGCGAACGTGAGATCGACATCGCCGTGGATTTGAACGGCCATACCGCCGAGGCAAGGCCGGGTATCTTCGCCTGGCGTCCCGCGCCGGTGCAGGTGAATTATCTGGTCTATCCCGGTACCACAGGCGCTGATTTCATGGATGTGATCCTGGCGGACCGCATCGCGCTGCCGTCCGATCAGCAGCCCTATATCCGCGAAAAGATCGTGCATCTGCCCGACAGCTACCAGGCCAATGACGCGACGCGTGTCGTGCTGCCGCCGCCATCGCGGGCCGCGGCGGGCTTGCCGGACAGCGGCTTTGTCTTTTGCTGCTTCAACAACAGCTGGAAGATTACGTCGGCGATGTTCGACATCTGGATGCGGTTGCTGACACAGGTGGATGGCAGCCTGCTGTGGCTGCTGGACGGGCCGCATGCTGATAACCTGCGCGCCGAAGCCAAAGCGCGCGGTGTCGATCCGGCGCGGCTAATATTCGCGCCCAAGCTGCCGCCCGAGCAGCATCTGGCACGGCAACAATTGGCTGACCTGTTCCTGGACACATTGCCCTACAATGCGCACACCACCTGCAGTGATGCGCTTTGGGCGGGCCTGCCGGTGGTCACCTGCTACGGCAAGGCCTTCCCCGGCCGTGTCGCATCCAGCCTGCTGAAGGCCATCGACCTGCCCGAACTGGTGACGGCATCGCCGCAATTGTATGAAGCCCTCGCGCTGGAGCTGGCGCAAAATCCGGCACTGCTGAAAGCCACCAAGGAGAAGCTGGCGCGCAACCGGACCACAACCCCGCTGTTCGACAGCGAGCGCTTCCGCAAGAATATAGAAACAGCTTATGAGGCGATGCTGGCCTAAAGCGCCCCACCTAATTCGATTTTGGGCGCTTCTTGGGATCGAAGCCGTAAAACTTTTCCGGATTCTCGACCAAAATACGATGGCGCAGCTTGGCGTCCGGCGCCCACCTGGCCATGAGGTTCAGCAAGGTGACATCATCGGGCACCGCCACCGGGTTGAGCTTCTTGGTGGCATCAGGATGCGGCCAGTCGCTGCCCCAGACACAGCGCTCGGGCGCCGCCTTGATATAGCCCATCGCCGCAGCGCTGGCGCCGGCATAGTCGGGCGGTGTGCCGCCGCCATACAGATAAGCGCCGGAGACCTTCACCCAGCCATGGCCGCTGTCCAGCAGCTTGCGCACGGTGACATATTGCGGGCCCTTGTCATCCACGGCGCGGCCCAGATGATCGATGATCACCGGCACCGGCAGACCCAGCAAAACCTGTTCCATCTGCACCAGTTGCTCCGGCGGCATGTTGCACTGGATATGCCAGCCCAGCGCCGCGATGCGTTTGGCCAGCGGCATCACCTCGTCAGCGCCCACCGGATTGCCAAGCCCGAACTGCACCCGCACCCCGCGCGTACCGGCGGCGTGCAAACGCTTCAGCTCCGCATCGGTGACCGCGCTGTTGACAACGCAGACCGCGCGGGTGTTCTCGCCCATCTGGGCCAGCACATCCAGCAGGCAGCTATTGTCGGTGCCATAGGTACTGGGCTGCACCATCACGTTGCGGCTGGTGCCGAGTTTCTTCTGCAGCACCTTGTAATCAGCGACGGTGGCGTAGGGCGGCGTCAGCACCGCCTTTGGATTATAGGGAAAGCGCGGATCGTAAATATGATGATGACTGTCGCAGGCGCCGTCGGGCACCGCGAAGGTCACCTTGGGGTCCTTGGCGAAAGCCGGCGTGGCCGCCAGCGCCATTCCGGCAACAACAGTACGGCGGTTCAGGCGCATCACTTCTTCCCCTTATAGGTGACTTTCCAGATGGTCTGGCCCTGATCGTCGGCCACCAGCAGGCTGCCGTCCTTGGCCACCGCCAGTCCGACAGGACGGCCCCAGGCCTTGGGCGGATTCTTGGATACGCCATCCCAGAAGCCCACCAGGAAATTGTCATAGCCGCCCACCGGCCGCCCATTCTTCATGCGGATGCGCACCACCTTGTAGCCATGCGGCTCGGCGGTGTTCCAGGAACCATGCAGCGACACAAAAGCATCGCCCTTGTAATCGGCTGGAAAATTGTCGCCGGTATAGAATGCCAGTCCGGTCGGCGCGCTGTGCGCCCGGAACAGCACGTCGGGCGTGATCGCCTTGGCCACCATGTCCGGCCGCTTGGCCCCCAGGTCGGGATCAGGCATCTGGCCGGTATAGCTCCAAGGATAGCCGTAGAAACCGCCCGGCTTCACATAGGTGAAGAAATCCGGCGGCAGGTTGTCACCCAGCCCGTCACGCTCGTTGGTGGCGACGAACAGGTCGCGGGTGCCGGGCGCGAAGGCCACGCCCACCGGGTTGCGGATGCCGCCAGCATACTCCACCAGCTGGCCGTCCTTTATCTGGAAAATCTTGGCGCCTGGCTGATACTCCGAGACATTGTCGTGGCTGCCCATCTCCACAAACATCGAACCGTCCGGCGCGATGGCGAAGTTGCGGGTGCCGTGCATGCCCGAATTGCGCAGGTCCGGTGCCTTGGTGACCTGTTCCAGCTTGCCCGCATGGAGCGCGCCCGCCACATAAGGCGTGCGCCAGATGGCGATCTGGTCGCTGATGTACACAAAACCGTCATGTACCGCGACACCGGATGGATTGTGCAGGCCCTCGGCGAACGTAAAGCTCTGGTCGGCGGCGCCGGCGCCCTTGCTGTCGCGCAGCAGGGTGACCTTGTTGGCCTTGCGCTCCGACAGAAACACGTCGCCATTGGGCGCGATCCCCATGAAACGTGGGAATGTTAAGTGATCGGCATAGATCGAGACGGTGAAGCCCTTGGGCGCCTTGGGCATCACACCGGGGGGACGCGGGATCACTTCATTGTTGTTGGCCACGGCCGGGGTGGCATAGGGCTTGGGCAGGTCGGACGGCTTCAGCAGGAAATGCTGGCCCGGCTTATCGACCGCCCCGGCGGCGGTGGACAACAACAGCAACCCAGAAAGCGATAATAGACTCATGGCACGGATCGTCATGTCCCCTCCAGGTGCCACATTTTGCGGCTTTTTGTGGCGTCGAGAATGGCCGGGCGCGACTTCAAAAACAATGGTGCGGCAGGCGCGGACCGGCTAAAAGCGCCGCCATGACCGAGATGGAAACCCGCAAAACTCAGTCGCGTGCATGGTTTGAAGCCTTGCGCGACCGCATCATGGCATCGTTCGAGGGACTGGAAGACCAAGCACCCGCCCATCTCTATCCCGGCGAGGCCGGGCGCTTCGTCAAAACACCCTGGTCGCGCGGCGAAGGCGAAGGTGGCGGCGTGATGGGCATGATGCGCGGCCGGCTGTTCGAAAAGGTCGGCGTGCACACCTCCACCGTGTTCGGCGCCTTCTCGCCGGAATTCGCCAAGCAGGTGAAAGGCGCCGGCGAAGATCCGCGCTTCTGGGCCAGTGGCATCAGCCTGATAGCGCACATGAAGAATCCGCGGGTCCCTGCGGTGCACATGAACACCCGCATGATCGTCACCACCGAAAACTGGTTCGGCGGCGGCGCGGACCTTAATCCCACGCTCGATGCCGCGCGCACCCCGCGCCATCCCGACACGGTGGATTTCCACCAGCGCCTGAAGAAGGCGTGCGACGGCTTCAACACCGACTGGTTTCCCAAGTACAAGAAATGGGCCGACACCTATTTCTGGCTGCCCCATCGCCTGGAGCCGCGCGGGGTAGGCGGCATCTTTTATGACCATCACGACAGCGGCGACTGGGCGCGCGACTTCGAATTCACCAAGGCGGTGGGCGAAGCCTTCCTCGACATCCAGCCCCAGATCATTGCCCGCCGCATGGAAGAGGCCTGGACCGAGGAAGAGCGTCACGAACAGGCCAAGTGGCGCGGCCGCTATGTCGAGTTCAATCTTCTCTATGACCGCGGCACCCATTTCGGGTTGAAGACCGGCGGCAATGTCGAAAGCATCCTGTCCTCCATGCCCCCGGTAGCCGAATGGAAATAATTCTCGGCTCGCGCGGATCGCCGCTGGCGCTGGCGCAATCGCGCATGGTCGCGGCAATGCTGGCCAAAAGTACCGGCAGGACTGACGCCGACTTTCCCATCGAAAGTTTCATGACCAGCGGCGACAAAATTCAGGGCCGCCTGCAGGACCAGGGCGGCAAAGGCCTGTTCACCAAGGAACTCGACGAAGCCCTGCTGGACGGGCGCATCGACGCGGCCATTCATTCCATGAAGGACCTGCCCACCCGCATGCCGGACGGCATCCTGCTGGCCTGCGTGCCCGCGCGCGAAGACCCACGCGACGCCTTCATCGCCTTGCGCGCCAAAACGCTGATGGAATTGCCGGCGGGTGCCACCGTTGGCACCGCCTCCCTGCGCCGCCAGGCCCAGACATTGCACGCGCGGCCGGACCTGAAAGTGGAACTGCTGCGCGGCCGGGTGGAGACGCGGCTGGCCAAGATCGAAAGCGGGGCCTTCGACGCCACCTATCTGGCGCTGGCGGGCCTGAAACGTCTGGGTCTGGAAAACCATGCCGCCGCGCTGGTGAACGAAGCCGACATGCCACCCGCGCCGGCACAGGGCGCGTTGGCCATCACCTGCCGCGCAGGCGATGAAAAGACCTTGGGCCTGCTGGCGCCGCTCAACATTGCCGAGCACGCCATCACCACCGGCGCGGAGCGCGCTTTTTTGCAGGCTTTGGACGGCTCCTGCCGTACACCGATCGCGGCGCTGGGAATGATTGTCGATGGTCAAATCTGCCTTCGCGGCGAAGTGCTGACGCCCGATGGCAAGCATTGCTGGCGGCGATCCGAGGCCGCGTTTCTGGGCAGCGATCCACAAGAAGCAGCCCGCGCGCTGGGCCTGAAGCTGGGCGCAGAGATCAAGGCTGAGGCAGGGCCGCTCTATCAGGCCCATTTCGGTGACAATGGCTGGTAGCGTCTCGCTATTGCAGCACGTTTAGGCCCTTTGCTTCCGCAGTTTTTTGGACCAGCATCCCCGCCAGAAAAAGCGCGATAGCGCCGCTGGGGAGAAACATCATGCTGAACAAACGCAATTTCCTGACAGGCACCTTGGCCGCCGGCATGGCGACTGGTGCCGCCGCCGCGGCGCTGGCGCAGGCCGCTGCGCCGGCCAATGGCCTCAATCCGGACCGCAAGATTCCGCATGGCATGATGAAGACCACGCGGATGTTCAAATATCCCAAGGGCTATGGCAACGGCCTGGCGGTAGCGCCGGAAGGCCTGTGGATTGCGCAGCAGAAACTGTCGGGCGATGGCGCCAAGCGCTATGGCCTGCCGGAGCCTGACGATCTGCGCGAAGCCGCCTGGCTGATGGACTGGAACGGCAAGCTGCTGAAGACGGTGATGACCAACTGCCGCAACTGTTCCGGCATGGCCTATGGCGACGGCTTTGTCTGGATGATGGCGAACCAGGCGCCGCAAGGCTGTTTCCAGGTCGACATGAACAGCAAGGAGATCAGCCATCGCCAGATCCCGCTGGCCCTGCCCGGCCAGGACGGCGGCGGCAGCCATGGCGCACAATGGCATAACGGCAAATTGTGGATCGCGGCGCTGCGCCCCAAGCTGCTGCTGCGGGTCGATCCCAAGACCTGGGTGCCGGAAGTGGCCATCTCGACCTACACCTCGCCCGACAAGCCGCGCACCCATGACATGACCATCGACGACAAGGGCGATATCTGGCTGGTGCTGGGCAACGACAGCAAGAATTACAAGGAAGGAAAGCCGGGACTGGTGCGGTATGACGGCAAGACCGGCCAGATTGCCGCCACTTATGATTTCCTGCCCGGCTCCTGCGATCCGCATGGCCTGGAATTCCACAACGGCACTTTGATTTCCTGCGATGCCGGCATTCATCCCGGCTGGCCGAACGGCGACAGCCCGCATGCGGGCTGGGTCTTCAAGATCGAGCCGGCATAAGGAATTGACGATGAAGCGCAGAGATTTTCTTGCCGCCGCGGCGGTCTCGCCCGCCGCCGCCCTGCCTGCGATGGCGCAACCGGCACATCCCGCCTGCCTGCCCGACTGGTCGAAGATCCCGACCCGCGCCGCCAGCAAGATCGAGGTGCTGTACAAGACCAAGCATGGCCAGCCCAACGGCCTTGCCATTGCCAGCACACCCGGACAGATGTGGGTGCTGGACCAGGGCGCCGGTCACTGGATCACCCTGACCAACATCAAGGACGGCTCCACGGTGCGCGAGTTCCAGGCCGATGTGGTCGGCCCCAGCGGACTGGTGCAGGACGGCGACACGATGTGGATCACCTCCACGCACAATTCGCTGATCGTGCATTGCGATCTGATGGGCAAGACCATCGCAAAGTATGTGACGCCGGGTGCCGGGCGTATCTATGAACGCGAGGATGATCCCAAACCCCACTCTTCGCCACTGAAGCCCGCCTGGCCGGACATGCCGCGCGGCATCGGCCCGGCGCAAAGCGGCAATGTCGGCAACAACACCGGCAAGGGATTGCCGCCGGGGCAGTTGCCGCTCGATGCCGAGGAAGGTTCGGGCGGTACCGGCGCCCATGCCATCATCCTGGACGGCGACTATCTGATCTATGCCTGCCCGCCGGCGCGGCAGATCTTCACCATCAACAAGAAGAGCTGGAAGGTGAAAGCGACCTGGCCGGTTCCGGGCAACCGCACCCACGGCATGAGTTGGGGCAAGGCGCGCGACACCATCTGGTCGTCGGATTCAAACCTGAATGCGTTTTTCCGCCACGACGCCAAGACAGGCGTCATTCATGAGCGGGTGCAGCTGCCGGGCACGTCGCCGGTCATCCACTGCGCCAAGCTGGTGGGCGACGACATGTATGCCTGTGACGATATGGGCTGGATGTGGCGGTTTAAGATCTAGGCCTCAAGCAGCGAAGCGGTAGGCCATAAAATCAGTCGACGCGGAAGCCCGGGCGCAGCGCGATATAGGACTGATCCAAGGCGGCAATGCTGGGACAACCAAGCAATTTGAGCGTGCGGATGATGTCGGCGCGGAAAATCTCGATGGCGCGCTCAATGCCGGCATCGCCCGCCGCCGCCATGCCATAGGCATAGCCGCGACCCAGCAAACACGCCTTGGCGCCCATCGCCAAGGCCTTGACCATATCACTGCCGCGGCGGATGCCGCCGTCGAACAGCACTTCGGTTTGGCTGCCCACCGCTTCCAGGATTCCCGGCAGCACGCGCAGCGATCCCGCCACGCCATCGAGCTGGCGGCCGGCATGGGTGGACACCACGACGCCCTGGGCGCCGTAATCGACCGAACGCTTGGCATCCTCCACCGTCACAACACCCTTCATGACGATGGGACCGTCCCACAATTCGCGAATCCATTTCAGGTCGGTCCAGGAAACCTGCGCCGATTCCAGCGCCGCCGCGACGTCGGTGGCCGCCAGGGGACCGGCACCCGGCACCACGATATTGGGAAAGGGCCGCGTCATGCCGTCGGCCATGAAACCCGCCAGCCAGCGCGGATGGGCCAGGATGTTGGGAACATACTTGGCCTTCGCCAGGATGTTCTTGCCCATCAGTTCCTTCATGCCGTTGCGGAAATCGCGCTCGCGATTTCCCGCCACCGGCGTATCGATGGTGACGAACAGCGCCTTGTAGCCGGCCGCCTTGGCGCGCGCGATCGCGCCTTCCGCGGCGCCGCGCCCGCCGGCCAGATACAATTGATAAAAGGTCGGGCCGTTCGATTCCGCCTTCACGTCTTCGATGGTGTGGCCCGACATGGTAGAGAGGATATAGCCGATACCGTTCTTGCCCGCCGCGCGTGATGCCGCCAGCTCGCCGCGCGGATGCATCAGCCGCGAGTAGCCGATCGGCGCCAGCAGGAACGGCAGGTCCAGCTTGTGACCCAGCACCGTCACCCCCAGATCGCAGGAGGGTGTCGCCACGGCAAAGCGCGGCTTGAACAGCACCTCGGTAAAGGCGCGCTCGCTGTCCTTGAGGGTGATTTCGTCGTCGGCGGCGCCGTCCAGGTAATCGAACACGCCATCGGGCAGACGGGCACGCGCCAGGCGGCGCAGATCCTTGACATTGACGACGCGCGGGGAAGCCAGGCTCATAGAAATATCCGTAGAAAATCGAGGGCTTTATGCCCGCAAAGCGTGCGCTTTAAAAGGCCGAAATGCCGGTCTGCGCCCGCCCCAGCACCAGGGCATGGATATCATGGGTGCCTTCATAGGTGTTGACGGCTTCCAGGTTCAGCATGTGCCGCACCACATGATAATCGTCGGCCACGCCATTGCCGCCATGCATGTCGCGGGCGGCCCGCGCAATGTCCAGCGCCTTGCCCGCATTGTTGCGCTTCAGAAGACTGATGGCCTCGGAGGCCAGCTTGCCCTCTTCCATCAGCCGCCCGGACTGCAGGCAGGCAGTCAGGCCAAGGGTGATCTCGGTCTGCATGTCGGCGAGCTTCTTTTGATAGAGCTGGTTGGCGGCCAGCGGCCGGCCGAACTGCTTGCGCTCCAACCCGTAGCTGCGCGCCGCATGCCAGCAGAACTCCGCCGCCCCCATCGCGCCCCAGGCAATGCCGAAACGCGCATGGTTGAGACAGGCGAACGGCGCCTTCATGCCATCGGCCTGCGGCAGCATGCGGTCCGCCGGGATCGCCACGTCATTCATGGCGATCTGACCGGTAACGGATGCGCGCAGGGAAAACTTGCCGTCGATCTTGGGCGTGCTCAGCCCCTTGTCGCCGCGCTCCAGGATAAAGCCTTTGACGCGACCCTCCAGCTTGGCCCAAACCACCAGCACATCGGCAACCGGAGCATGGGTGATCCAGCTCTTGGTGCCGTTCAGGACAAAGCCGTCCGCCGTCTTGACGGCCCTGGATTGCATGGCGCCGGGATCGGAGCCCGCTTCCGGCTCGGTCAGGCCGAAGCAGCCGATCCATTCGCCCGACGCAAGCCTGGGCAGATATTTCTTCTTGTGCGCATCGCTGCCGAATTCATGGATGGGATGCATCACCAGGCTGGACTGTACCGACAGCGAAGAACGGAACGCTGAATCCACCCGCTCCACTTCCCGCGCGATCAATCCATAAGCCACCGGCGAGACGCCGCCGAATTCTTCCTGCGTGCTGCCCAGCAGGCCCAGCGCGCCCATTTCTTTCAGGATGCCGGGGTCAAAGCTTTCCTCCCGGTGCATGTCCCTCACCTTGGGCATCAGCCGGCCTTGTGCAAAGCCGCGCGCGGTATCGCGCACCAGCTTTTCTTCCTCGCGCAGCGAGGCTTCCAGCAACAGCGGATCGGCCCAGTCGAAGGCAGGCCAGACTTGCGGCATTTTCCCAGCCCAAACAAAAACGGGGAGGCGAAATGCTTCCCGTCTGGAAAGCATATCGCCATCCTCGTGCCGCCCGCAAAGGGCGGACTTAGCCGGAAAAGCGGCTAAGTGTACTTAATTGGACTTGGTGACCTGGCCCTCGGCCACGCCGGCCTTGGAGCCGACACCCGGATTAACGGCATGTTCCTGCTTGGGCGAGGTCGGCATCACCTGATCGGTGTGACCGGCCAGCTTGGCGTTGGTGTTGGCGTCGCCGCCCGGCTTGCCGTTGCGCAGATCGTTCTGGGGATGGGCCATCTTTGTGCTCCGAAAGGGTTCCGGAGTGGTAACGGTCGAGGCGGCTATTTGTTGCCGCCGGATGTGACCCAGTCCGCCACATCCTTGTCCACCGCCTCGCCTTCCAGGTCGCGCAGCAGCATATGATAGCCATGCGCATATTTCCGGACGGTGGCCTTGGTTCCCAGGCCCGCGATCACTGCCTGGGTGGGGCCCGCCGGAATGACCTGGTCATTGGCGCCATACAGGAAAAGAATCGGCGGTGCAGTCTTTATACGGTCGGGCGCCGTGCGCGCCTCGTCCATCAGGTTCACCAGCCCATACAGCGTGTCGGTGCGGGTTCGCTTCTGGAACAGCGGATCCTTGCCCAGCGCGATCAGCATGGGGATGTTGTCGGATGGGGTGATCTTGACCACCCGGCCGGCGGCGCTGTTGGACAGGATCATGCCGGGCAGCAAATGCGAGCCCAGGAACAAAGCGGTGCGGTACAGGATCGGCATGTCGCCCCGCGACCAAACCGCCGGCGCCACCAGGATTGATCCATCCACCGCGGGCGGATTTTCCGAAGCCAGCGCCGTCAGGACCACCGCCCCGCCCATGCTTTCGCCCAGGGCATAGACCGGCACGCCGGGATAGCGGATACGCGCCGCCGCCACGACATCATTGAGGTCGCCGCGCATCGTGTCCGCACCCGCCCACACACCCGGATTGGGATTGCGGCCAAAACCCCGCTGGTCATAGGCAATGGTGGTGATGCCCTGTTTCGCCCACACCTTGCCGGGCATGTCGAAAGCGCCCGAATAGTCGCTCATACCGTGCAGCCCCACGATCACCGCGCGTGGCTTGCCCTGTGCCTCCCAGCGGCGCAGCGGCAACTGCGCACCGTCCCGGGCGACCAGCATTTCGTCACCGATCACAGGTGTCATGCGCGCATCGCCCGACGGCGCAAAGTCGGGCGCGCATCCGGCCAACAGAATAAGAAAAATGGCCGGCCAGGTGCGCACATGCATGATCCGATTCTAGGATGCCCTCAGAAGGGCAGCAACCCGATCATGGCGCCCGACAGCCCGCTGGCCAGGGTTCCGGCCACCAGCGCTTTCAGCGCCAGGGACACGACTTCGTCGCGGCGGTCGGGAATCAGCGCGCTCATCCCGGCGATCAGGATGCCGACGCTGGCGAAATTGGCGAAGCCGCACATCGCATAGACCATGATCTGGGTGCTGCGCGCATCCAGGGTTCCCGCCGGCAGGGTCGCCAGCCGCAGATACGCCACCAGCTCGGTGAGAATGATCTTGATGCCCATCAGTCCGCCGGCCGCGCCGGCCTGGCCCGCCGGCACGCCCAGCAGCCAAACAAAGGGCGCAAACAGCCAGCCCAGCATGCGTTCCAATGTCAGGGGCGCACCGGTCACGGCCGGCAGATGGCCCAGAATCACGTTGGCCAGCGCCATCAGCGAGGTCATCACGATCAGCATGGCCAGGATCTGCAGATAGATTTTCAGCCCGTCTTCGGTGCCCTGGGCCATCGCGTCCATGGTGGAGCGGTATTGCACCGTTTCCTGCTTTTCGGTGAG
>CAIUTH010000286.1 GCA_903902075.1 uncultured Alphaproteobacteria bacterium | reverse complement strand
GCCGCCATATTGCCAGCTGGGATCGGTCAGGTCCGGCCCCATCCCGCCGGTCAGGTCATAGGCATGGCAGCCGGCGCAGTTCATCTTGCCGAACAGCCCATGTCCCGCCTCGATGGCGTCGGCATTGCCGGCCAGCGGGTTGGCCGTATCTGCCGTTACCTGCGCCAAAGCAGGCGTGGCAAGCAGCGCCAGCATGAAAGCGACACGCAGCATCAGTTGTGCGCCGCCGCCGGGGGCACCGAGACCGGAGCCGGGGCGCCCGCCTGGGTCAGCTGGCTCGTTCCGTTGCCGATGCCGTTGCCGTCCACCGAGAAGACGTACAGCGTGTTGCCGCCGGGCATGAAGCCTTTCTCCCGCCGCAGCACACCGGCGCCGCCGCCGATACCGGCATAGACCGCCACATACTGTCGCTTGTCCGGTCCCACGAAGGTCATGGGCGCTGCGGTGATGCCCGAGCCCAGCTTCTGCGACCACAGCACCTTGCCGGTGCGCGCATCGGCGGCGCGGAACCAGCCGTCCATGGTGCCGTAGAACACAAGGTCCGATCCGGTGACCACCGCGCCGCTCCACACATAGAGATTTTCCTTGATGCTCCAGACCCGCTTGCCCGCCACCGGGTCCCAGGCGATGAAATCGCCCCAGTTGCCGCCGGGCCCCGCATGGCGCTGCATCTCCATGCCGTCATAGGGCGAGGAGGGAATGTACTGCACGATGTGGTTGTTCAGATCCATGCAGCTGTTGAACACGCCAGCATAAAGCAGCCCAGTGCGCGGCGAGAAGGCGGAGGGATTCCAGTTCTTCACCCCGATATCCGGCGGGCAGATATTGGTGACTTTCTTTTCCACGATGGGATGCGCCGCATCGTTGATCACCGGCATACCGGTCGTCAGGTCGATATTCTTGGCCCAGTTCTGATGACCGAAGGGGTTGGCCACCAGCACCTCGCCGGTCTTCCGGTCGATGGTGTAGGCAAAGCCGTTGCGGTTGAAATGCACCATCACCTTGCGGCGGGCGCCTTTCCAGGGAATCTCGATCAGCACATTCTCGTTGACGCCGTCATAATCCCATTCGTCATGCGGCGTGAACTGGTACGCCCATTTGGCCGCGCCGCTATTCGCATCGCGCGCGAACACCGCCGAGCTCCACAGGTTCAGGCCTGGCCGCTGCGATGGCGTACGCGGTCCGGGGTTGGACGTGCCGTAATAGATTTCGTTCAGGTCGGGATCATAAGACACCCAGCCCCAGGGCGCGGATGCGCCCTGCTTCCACATTTCGCCCGGCCAGGTCGAAACGCCCAGATCCTTGCCCTTCATCCAGGAATAGAAAGGCTTGAAGTCCGGCCCGATCAGCGCGCCGTCGTCCGGCCCGTTGGTGAAGGCCTTCCACACCGTATGGCCGTCCTTCACATCCAGCGCCTGGAACCAGCCATTGGTGCCCAGCTCGCCGCCGCTGCTGCCGACAAAGACTTTGTCGCCAACCACAAAGGCCGCCATGGTCATGGTCGGACCCTTGGTGACGTCGTCCAGCTTGACGCGCCAGGCTTCCTTGCCGGTGTTCACGTCCACCGCCACCGTATTGTCGTCCAGCAAATTGTAGATCAGCTTGCCATCGGCATAGGCCCAGCCGCGCAACACCTTGTCACAGCACGCCTTGCCGATGGCGCGCGGATCGGGATTGGGCTGGAACACCCACTTGATCGGCGCGCCCGGCTTGGACAGGTCCAGGGCATAGGCGATGTTGGGATAGGGCGTGACCAGATACATGGTGTCGCCCACCACCAGCGGCGCGCCTTCATGGCCGTACATCTGTCCGTCGCTGAAGCTCCAGGCGATGCGCAGCCGGCCGACATTCTTGGTGTTGATCTGGGTCAGCGGGCTGTAGCGGGTGTTGGCATAGTCGCGTGCCTGGCGCGTCCATTGTCCGGCTGCATCGCCCGGCGCAAAGTTGGCTGTGGCGCCGGTGAAAGATTTGCTGGCGGGCGCCGCCTCTTTCTTCGGAGCTTGGCCGGAGGAGGGCAGGGCTGCACTGCCCAGCAACACAGCACCCAGCAGGATTTTGCGCAAAGCCATCGTCGCCCCCCATTATTCTTTTGGGAAAGGTTAGGACTGGCGCAGGGGCCGTGCAAGGACGCGCGAATTGGCCTACAAGATTGCCAAAATGCGGAGGGAATGATGGGACGTTTCAAGGCTCTGGTTTGCTGCACTGCAATGGCGTTGCTGGCGATGACCGGCGCGCGCGCCCCAGTTCAAGCCGGAGTGATGAACCCGATCCCCGGCGACCCCATCACCATCGAAAGCGGCAGGCTTTCGGGCACTTTGCTGGACTCCGGGGTGAAGGCCTATCTGGGCGTGCCCTTCGCCGCGCCGCCGGTGCGCGAGCTGCGCTGGCACGAGCCCATGCCGGTCAAGCCGTGGAAGGGCATCTACAACGCCGACAGCAAGATTACCAACTGCTACATCGCGCTGCGCGCCACGACGCTCAATCACTATTTCGGTGAGATCAAATCCAGCGAAGACTGCCTGTACACCAACATCTGGACTCCCCCCGGCGCCAAGGCCGGCGACAAGCTGCCGGTGGTGGTGTGGATCCATGGCGGCGGCTTCCAGGAAGGCTCGATCAACTTCGACGTCTATGGCGGCGAACCGCTGGCCAAGAAGGGCGTGATCTTTGTCGGCATCTCCTATCGGGTGAACATCTTCGGCAACCTGGCGCATCCTGAACTCACGGCGTCGTCGGGCCACAAGGCGTCGGGCAATTACGGGCTGATGGACCAGATCGCGGGGCTCAAATGGCTCCAGCGCAACATCGCAGCGTTGGGCGGCGATCCGGCTAACGTCACGGTGATGGGCCAGTCGGCCGGCGCCATGGCGGTGGACCTGCTGCAATCCACACCGCTGGCACATGGGCTCTATGCCCATGTGGTGGCGCTGTCCGGCGGCTATCACGGCGTGGCGTCGCCGCATCTGGAAACCCTGGCCGAAACCGAAGCCAAGGGCGTCAAGCTGCAACAGGCGATGAAGGCTAGGGATATCGCCCAGAGGCGTACCATTCCGGCCGACCAGATCACCGCGATTGCCGCGGCCAACAAGATCACGTTCAGCGGCCCCACGCTGGAAGGT
>CAIUTH010000285.1 GCA_903902075.1 uncultured Alphaproteobacteria bacterium | reverse complement strand
GCCGGCGGCGCGCGGGTCGGGTTCGACGGCCATGCGCAGTGCACGCCCGAAGGCCTTGAAAATCGTCTCGCACTGATGATGGGAGTTCTGGCCTTTCAGGCAATCGATATGCAGGGTCACCATGGCATGGTTGACGAATCCCCGGAAGAACTCGCCGACCAGATCGACGTCGAAATCACCAATCAGTGCGCGCGTAAACTGCACATGCAGATCAAGGCCTGGCCGCCCGGAGAAATCGATGACCACACGGGAGAGCGCTTCATCAAGCGGGACATAGGCATGCCCGTAACGCACGATGCCCTTCTTGTCGCCAACGGCCTTGGCCACGGCCTGCCCGATCGTGATGCCGATATCTTCAACGGTGTGATGGGCGTCTATTTGCAGGTCACCCTGCGCCGCCACATCGAGATCGATCAACCCGTGCCGCGCGATCTGGTCAAGCATGTGATCCAGAAACGGCACGCCGGTATCCAGCTTGGAACGTCCCGTACCGTCCAGATCCAGGGAGACTGCAATCCTGGTTTCATTGGTGTTTCGGGCGATGGTGGCATTGCGCATATTGGACTTGATTCTCTTACGTTGATACAGGCTTTTGCGAGCGCGGCGCGACTCGGGGTAAGCCTACACGATCGCGCCGTGCCGCGCCATCGGGGAGATCGGCGATCGCCGATGAAAAGGCAGTCAGGAACAACTCGTTTTCTGCTGGTGTCCCGACCGTGATGCGCAGGCAGTTGTCCACCAGCGGGTGCATGCCATGCAGATTCTTGACCAGGATTCCCCGCGCCCGCAATCCCGCAAAGACGGCTGGCGCATTCGGAACCCTTGCCAACACGAAGTTCGCCGCACTGGGAAACGGGCTGACACCCGCAACTTGGGCAAGGCGCCGCAGCAGTACGCCGCGGCTGGTACGTATTTCCGCAGCCTGCTCCTCCAGAATGGACGAATCGGCAAGGATCGTTTCAGCTACGCACTGCGTGAGTACGTTGACGTTGTAGGGGGAACGCACCTTGTCGAATTCACCGATCCACTCTTTGCGCCCGGTTGCGTAGCCCAACCGGATTCCGGCGAGCCCGAGTTTGGACATGGTTCTCAGCAGAACCACGTTCGAACTGTCCTGGAGTCTGCCAAGCCAACTCGTTTCAGCAAACGGCTGATAGGCCTCGTCAATCACGACAATACCCGACACCGCCCCCACTATTTTCAGGATGTCCTCTGCCGCGAACAGGTTCCCGGTCGGATTGTTCGGATAGGAAATGAACACGACAGCGGGATCATGCTCGCGTATTGCACCGACAAAAGCGGCCACATCCAGGGAAAAATCCGCTCTCAGCGGAACCCCGATAAATCGCGTGCCTGCAATCGTCGAATAGGCCTGGTACATGACGAAAGTCGGCACTGGCGCCATCACGACAGCCCCAGGCCGTGCGCATGCCTGAATGATGATCTGGATAAGCTCGTCCGACCCGTTTCCCAGCAGCAGTTCGAAATCGTCCGGAATTCCCATCACGGCGCGCAGTCGCGCCTTGAGCGCAGGTGCGGTGGGATCCGGATAACGATTCAGTTCGCACCCTGCCAAGCTCACCGCAAGTGCCTGCCGCAGCTTGGCCGGCAAGGAATAAGGATTCTCCATGGCGTCGAGTTTGACCATCCCGGCGGCGGACTGCACGTGATAGGCGGACATCGCCAGCACTTCATCCCGAATGACGCGTTCAGGACCTCGGGTCATGACTTCCCTGCCGGGGCTTCGTAGCGGAGTTCCGCCGACCTTGCATGAGCATCCAGCCCTTCGCCACGGGCAAGTATGGACGCGACCCGACCGAGACTTTCCGCACCGCGAGCCGACACGGAAATGACGCTGGTCCGTTTCTGAAAATCGTACACGCCCAGCGGTGATGAAAACCGCGCCGTTCTGGCAGTCGGGAGAACGTGATTGGGTCCCGCGCAATAATCGCCAAGCGATTCCGAAGAATGACTGCCGCAGAAAATCGCGCCAGCATGGCGAATGCGCCCGACCCAGTTTTCCGCATCCTTGATCGACAACTCGAGGTGTTCCGGTGCAATGGCGTTTGCGATGTCACACGCCTGGGAAATGCTGTCGACAAGAATGAAGGCGCCGCGATTTTCAACCGATGCACGGATGACGGCACGGCGCGG
>CAIUTH010000284.1 GCA_903902075.1 uncultured Alphaproteobacteria bacterium | reverse complement strand
TGGTCTTCCAGCACGCCATTGACGGGCACGCGGTCGCCGCTGGCAAGCTGCAGGCGGTCACCGGGGTTTACCTCGCGCGCCGCCACCGTGCGAACCGACCCGTCTGCAGACATGCGACGCACCAGAAGTGACTGCAGCGCCAGAAGATGGCGCGCCGCATCCCGCGCGCGATCGCGCAGGCGGTAATCCAGATAGCGGCCGATCAGAAGCAGAAAGGCCAGCATCGTGGCGGCGTCGAAATAGGTATGCATGCCACCCTGGGCAGTCTGGTACAGGCTCAGTCCCAGCGACAGCAGCAGCGCCAGGCTTATCGGCAAGTCCATGTTGGCGTTGCGCGCCTTGATCCCGCGCCAGGCCGACAGGAAAAATGGCTGGCCTGCGTAAACCGTTGCCGGAACCGCCACCACGCCGGCCAGCCAGAAGAATGTCTGGCGCATGCCAGCGCCCAGGTCCGCGCCCCCGTACCAGACCGAATCCGTGAGGCCCATCACAAACACCGTGGCGAAACCCGAAACCGCCAGGCAGCGCAGCAGCAGTTGTCCTTCCGCTTTTTCTCCGCTCAGGGTTTCTGCCGCCTCGAAAGGCCGCGCTTCATATCCCAGATCGCGCACCCGCCGCAGGATGACCTGCGGGGCAACATGGCGGCTGAGCACTGCAAGCTTGCCGGTGGACAGGTTCAACCGCGCATTTTCGACGCCGGGAATGGCGCCCACGCCCTGTTCGATCTTGGCGATGCAGTTGGCGCAGCGCGCGCCCTTGACCGCGACGTCGAAGGCGTCCGCGCCGCTGGTATCTTGGCGTACCAACGCCGAAAGATCGTCGGCGAAGTCATCATTGCCGTGCGACAGTATTACGGCACCCATAGCCGCCTGCTCGCCTGGAACGGATCGGTCCCCTTGTTGCTGACCAGAACATCCCAGTTGCCAGGCGCCACGCCAGCCAGTTCAGCGCGATAAAGGCCAGGTGTGACCTGCGCAAAGTGCAATGCCCGGTCCCGGTTTTCATCGGCGGGATGGCGCAGTTCACCGTCCAGGCTGGCGCGGTCTTCCGGCGCACCATCGCGCTGGTTCAGCGCGACTGTGACCAGGACCTTGCCTGCGGCCGTACGTTGCGCCGCGATGCTCGCCTGCCAGCCAAGCCGGGCCTGCTGCGCGCGATGCTCCAGCGTCTGATTATAGGCGACGCCCTGCAGGTAGGGCAGTTGCTCGTCCTCGCCGCGAAAGGTCTTGACCGCCTCGGTAATGAAAATGGCGTTGGTCACGAAGATGAGGCCGAAGAAGCCGGCCAAACACAGCAGAACGCCGCGCCCCGTCAGAGTTTTGATCATTTGCTGGCTCCCGGAACGAAGACGGCCTCTGTCGCGCGTATTTCCTTGCCGTCGGCCAGGGCAAAGGTCAGGCGATGACTGCCCGCCAGGTCGGGGCGCGCCACCGTCACCAATACGCGCAGGGTGCGAACCTTGTCAGCAGGCACCGGCAGCAGGACCGACGATTTGATTTCTCCGTCGCCAATCACCTTGATCTCACGCGCCTTGATGCCGGACACGCCGAGCCGCAATTGACGGGCGACGCCGCTCCGGTTCATCAACTTGATCGTGTAGGCATTTCGCACGGCGCCATCGGACAACTGGACATAGTCGGGGTTGCGGTCGCGCATCACGTCCAGGTCCAGTGTGTGGCGGAACGTCAGGGTCGCCAGCATGATCCCGGAAACCGCAACAAGAACCGCGCCATATAGAATGGTGCGGGGCCGCACGAAACGGTAGCGCGGCGCCTTGCCGCTCATCCGGCGCTCGATATTGGCCTCGGTGTCATAGGCGATCAGGCGCGGCGGCTGGCCAATGCGGCCCATGACATCGTCGCAGGCATCTATGCACAGTCCGCAATTGATGCATTCAAGCTGGGCGCCATCGCGAATGTCGATTCCCATGGGACAGGCCGCAACACACTGGTTGCAGTCGATGCAGGAGCCGCGCCCTTCCCAGCTCTCCCCCTTCTTGTGTGCACCGCGGGGTTCGCCCCGGTCACGCCGATAGGTCACGGTGAGCGCTTCGGTATCGGTCATGGCCGCCTGGATGCGCGGCCAGGGACACATATAGGTGCATACCTGCTCGCGCATCAGTCCGCCCAGCGCGTAGGTCGTGAAGGTCAGGCCCGCCACCGCAGCATAGTTGCCGATGCTGGCAGTTCCGGCCAGCAGCTGATGCAGCAGGGTCGGCGCATCGTTGTAGTAGAAGACCCAGGCGCCGCCGGTCGCCACGGCAAAGGCAAGCCAGATAGTATGCTTGGATACTCGCTTGGCGATTTTGTCGGCGGTCCAGGGCGCCGCATCCAGCCGGATCCGCGCGTTGCGATCGCCCTCGATCTTGGTTTCCACCCAGATGAAAAGGTCTGTCCAGACGGTCTGCGGGCAGGAAAAGCCGCACCATAGCCGGCCGAACAGCGCGTTGATCAGGAACAGCGACACGGCCGCCAGGATCAGCAGGCCGGTGATGTAATAGACTTCCTGCGGCCAGATTTCGATGAAGAAGAAATAGAGCCGCTCATGGGCCAGATCGACCAGCACCGCCTGGTTGGGCGCGCCGGCACCGCGGTTCCAGCGCAGCCACGGCAGCAGGTAATAGATGCTGAGCGTGAAGGCCATCATCGCCCACTTAAAGGTGCGGTAATAGCCATCCACTTCCCTGGGATGAATGCGCACGCGCGACTTGAACAGCTTGCGGCTTGCGGCGCTGTTGGTG
>CAIUTH010000283.1 GCA_903902075.1 uncultured Alphaproteobacteria bacterium | reverse complement strand
TAAAAGATTGCGGTTGCCGCAGTTACGTCCTTAAGGCGCCAAAATGCGCGATGTCATGATGCGAACGCATCGAAACAGCACCGTGATCGATCCGGTGGAGACCGGATTTATTGGCGCCGGACGGTAGCGCGAGACCTGTCTTGAATCCCGGCGGATTGAAACCCGTAACAGGAGGTTCCTGCATGCAAGACACTCCACCGGAAAGTAGACCGGGCTTCGCCTGAAAACGCGAAGCCAAGGTCCGGGTTAAAACTCCGGGCCTCCGCCACAAAGCGAAACTGAACAATGGGTGAGAGCCCATATCAAAACAGTCCGGCCTGATGTCGGATACAAGAGCAAAGCAGGTCCTGTCGGTAATCCGGCTGGGCCTGTTTTCTTTTGAGCGTTGCTGATCGGTAATGTCGGCGAGTTCCGCATTGCAATAATTTGAAGGATAAATAGGGTTGCGGCGGGCAGGGTCTGATTTAATGAGTTCCCATGCGCAAACCCTACATACTTTCCGCTCTCCTGTTGTCTGCTGTCCTGGTGGCGGCTGCACCACCGCGCGTTCCACTGCGCCGGCGCGCACCGCCAGCGAGCAGCTGCTGATCTCCGCGGCCGCCGACCGCGCCGCGTCGCAGCGGTCGCTGTCCATCCCCAAAGGCACGCACGTCTTTGTCGATACCCGCTATTTCCAGGGCTATGACGACGGCTATGCCATCGCCGCCATCCGCACCCAGATGCTGAAAAGCGGGCTGATGGTGGTGGACGACCGTCCCCAGGCCGAAGCGGTGGTGATGGTTTCATCGGGGGCCCTGTCCACCGACCAGAAATCCCTGCTGATCGGGCTGCCGCAGCTCACCGTGCCCTATATCCCGGTGGGAAATTCGGTGACGGTACCGGAAATCGCGCTGTTCAAGCAGGCCGAGGAAAAGGGCGTCGCCAAACTTGTCGCCACCGGCTACGACGCCAAGACCGGCAAGCTGCTGGCCACCACCGATCCGCGCTATGGCTTTGCCCACAACACCAATCACACGGCGCTGCTGTTCTTCTCCTGGGCTACCGGCGATGTCGTCCCGCCGGGCGTGGACCAGAGGTCGCTGTCGTTCCAGACGCTGACATCCATGCTGCCCGGCGGAAACTGACGCGTCAGGGGAAGTACTGATAGAGCCAGGTTTCGCTGAGCGTTTTGTCGCCCAGTTTCAGGAACATCCGCAGGCCGACCGGCGCCTTGCCGTCGATCTGCAGATCGAAACCCGCGCGCCAGCGTTCGGTGCCTACCACTTTCAGCACATAGGCGCCGTCGATCTTGCCGCGTGAGGTTGTAACCACCGGGGTGATATCGAACCGCGACTGCATCTGGCCCAGTGGCCCGCCCGTAAAATCCACCACGAACTTCTGCTTGTCCCGTGGCCAGGGATTTTGTCCCGGGATGCCGCCGCGTCCCAGCCGTGTTGCCACGGTGCGCGCGATATCGCCGGGATAAGCCGGCTCACTGTCCTGCCAGTAGAGGCGATAATCGAAGCTGCAGCTGCCGCCCGCCGCGATATCGCCATCGGGCCGCCAACAGGCGACGATATTGTCCTGGGTTTCGTCCTCGGTGGGAATTTCCACCAGCTGCACCGCGCCTTTGCCCCAATTGCCCCTGGGCTCCACCCACAGGCCGGGCCGCTTGTTGTAATAGGCGCCATCGTCCTGATAGTCGGCGAAATCGCGGTCGCGCTGCATCAGGCCGAAGCCTTTGGGATTTTCATCCACGAAGCTGTTGGTCATCACCTGGGGCGGATTGACCAGCGGCCGCCAGATCCGTTCGCCCTTGCCCGTCCAGATCGCCAGCCCATCGCTGTCATGGATTTCCGGGCGCCAGTCGGCGGCCTTGCGGCGCTCATTCTCGCCATACCAGTACATGCTGGTCAGCGGCGCCACGCCCAGCTGCGAAATGCCGGCGCGGAAGAACAGCTCGCAATGGACATTCATCACCACGATGCCGCTGGGTTCCTGCACGGCGTCAAACTTGTAGGCGCCGGTGATCGATGGACCGTCCAGAAGCGCATGCACGGTCACGGCAGCCCCGTGTGTCTCCAGCCAGAATTCCGAGAAGCGGGGAAACTCTTCCGGCGTGGATCCCGCCGTGTTGATGGCGATGCCGCGGGCCGAGATGCCGTATTGATTGTCCTGACCACTGGAACGGAAATAGCTGGCGCCCTGGAAGGCCAGCCAGTCGCCCTGCCGGGGCTTGGCCTCCAGGATGCGGAACCCCGAAAAGCCCAACCCGGCAAGCGCCCTGGCATCCAGCCCGGATGCGCCGTAATCGAAGTAGTCGGGCCCATAGAGAATCTCGCGCGCCTGTCCGCCCTCCACCGCATGCAGGATCACCGGGTCGGCGGAATAGTGGCTGAGATGGAAAAAGGCGGCCGGATAGGTTGCGCCGGGCGCCAGCAGGTGGTCGGGACGAAAACGGATTTTCTGGACGGCGTCGAAATCGATTCCCTTGATGATATGGGCGGCGCGAGGTGCTGGCGCTTTATAAGGCTGGCTGGCGTTTTTTTTGGCGCGCGCCGCGAGAAGCCCAAAACTGAAATCGTGCGGCGGCCCCAGGCGGATGGCGGTCGCCAAAGCCGCGGCAACCGCGCCCCGAGGCAACAGGCTTGCTGACAAGGCGGCCAGGATCAGACGTCTATCCAGCTTCTGCATACAGAACTCATGGCTGAAGGTTGCCACTGGAAGCGGCAAACATGGAGAAGTTAAGGCGCTGCCGCGTCAAGGAAATGTACCGAACGATCCATCATTTCGCCGCATTGTAACGTTTGATTGCAGACTGTTGGACGGACGGCAACTTGGAATTGATGACAATGGACTCTCAGTCTCGCGCATTTGAGGCACAGGTGGAAGCGGCCCCGGCGGGAACACCGCTGCGCTGCCCACGTCCCATGATCGCTCAATCCCTCCAGACTTGGACCGCGGCCGGCGCCGCCGTCGCGCTGGTGACGGCCCTGGTCTCGCAGCATGCCCAGTTGACGCCTGCCGTAAGCCGCCGCCGTGCCTGACATGGCGCCGCGGCGCTGGCTGTACCTGTTCCTGGTACTGGCCTC
>CAIUTH010000282.1 GCA_903902075.1 uncultured Alphaproteobacteria bacterium | reverse complement strand
GTGGCATTGCCATTGCCGCGCCAGGGCGCATCACAGCCCCAGGCCCGGTACAGATTGTTGTCGATGCCCTTCTCGCCGTCGGGGCTGATGAAATCGCTCGCCTTGACCTTGCCGTCCAAGTTGAACCCATCGCCGATGCGGCTGGTGACCTGCGGCTGGCCGGGATCTTCGGCGGCCCAGGGATTCACATAAGTTTCGATGTCTCGCTTGTAGCCGCGATAGGCGACAGCGCGCGCCCACAGCCAGAAGCGCGTCAGCACGGGGGCGCGCACTTCGTCCAGCCCCGGCGGCTTGGCGATCCACTCGACTTCCTGGCGGGACCGATACTTCTGCCGCCCGACGGCGATCTTGGTCTGGGTATCGTTGGCGAAGTGGACAGAAGCACCATGCGGGCAATCCACGCCCGGTTCGATTTCCGCGCCGCGCGTGAAGTCGGGGCGGCCGCCATAGCGGAAGGCGTATTCGTACTGGCCCACGACATAACCGCGAACCCAGGGCGCAGCAGAGGCGGGCATTATGCCCGCCATCAGGCCTACGCCTGCGGCGCAAACCATAAGACGCTTGTGCAGGATCATGACGACCTCCCTTTCAGGCGGCGACCGTTCTCAGGTGACGATGACGGTGCCGACCATGCCCATGCCTTCGTGATAGACGCAGACATATTTGTACGTGCCCTTGACCGTGAAGGTATGGCTGAAGGTGCCTTCTTCTTCGACGGGGCCGGAATCAAACGGCTCCACGCCGGCAGGCAGGACCGCATTTTCCTTGGCCCCCGTCTTGGACGGGTCGAAGGTGACGGTGTGGCTGATATTGTGCGGGTTGGTCCATTTGACCGTGTCGCCCGCCTTGATGGTGACGCTCTCGGGAACGAACCGCATCTTGGGCGACTGGGCCATGCTGACATCCACTGTCTTGGCCTGCGCCCAGGCCGGCAGGCTGGACAGGCCCAGCCCGGCAAGCATGGCGGAGAAGGTGCGGCGATGCATGGACATGCGAACTCCTATGTCGGGGGCGAAACCTGATTGACCAGCCAATCATCTACCGCTCCGGCCTCATAGGCCAGCGGGTCGGCGTCGTTCATCTGGCCCTTGTGCAGCACGATATCGGCGCTGGCTTCATAATCGCTGACGCTTTTGGGGTCGGTGATGGGGAAGGGCGTGCCGGAAAAGGGGCTCCAGGTCTTCCAGGCCGGGGAACCGGCCGTCTTGTAACGCCACACGGGCCGCCAATAGGCCATGCGGAAGCTGTAACGCAGGCCGGCGGGATCGGGCTTGGTGGCGGGCACCGTATCGCCCTTGGCGTGGTTCTCGGTCAGGGTGAACCAGCTGCTCTTCTGCTCCTGGGTCAGGATGGCGGCGCGGTAGGCCAGGTAATGCTCGATGGCTTCGCGGCTGGTGAAATTGTGGCCGGTGACCACCAGGTGATAGCCGGTGGGACCTTTCTTGGTGGCGGTAAAGACGCCCGGCTTGGCCGGCGGCACCATCGGCGGGGTTTGCGGTCCCGGTTCCGTCGGCGCGGCCGGCGCCTGCGCGAGAGAAGCGATAGGCGCGGCCAGAAGAAGCCCGGCGCCGATGGTTGCGATTGCGATCCCGCGTTTCATGAATTCCCCAGTCTTTGTTTTGAAGCCATTGTTGACGTCAGAAAATGTAAAAGCCTTTGGATACCGCCCAGACGAAAGCCGATATCACCACGGCGCCCAGCACAAAGCGCCACAGCGGCGCCCCCGTCATCTCTTCTTCGATATGCGCCTTGCCCGTGATCATGGGCGTCACCAGATTGTGGCGCTTGTGGACATAGTAGAACGCCACCGCCGCCAGGTGCAGGCCGATCACGTAGAGCAGATATTCGAACCACTGATAGTGCAGATGGGCGAGGTGCCGGCCCTTCTTGAAGGTCACATACAGCGACATCGGCCCAGAATAGAGTCCGTCCACGTCCACCGCGAACAGGCCCAGCACCACCACCGTCAGCACCACGCCCAGCAGCGCCAGCACGCTGAGCGCGCCCAGCGGATTGTGCCCCGGCGTATGGGCGGTGTTGCGCCAATGCAAGGTGCGGACATAGGCGATGACCGCCCTGGGGCCGCGCACGAAATTCTTGAACTGGGCGGTGGAAGCGCCCGCAAAGCCCCAATAGATGCGCATCAGCACGATCCACAGCGCCGCATAGCCGCTATAGATGTGGTAATCCAGATCGTTGTGCGTGCCCGTCCACCAGCATACGGCGATCGAGATCACCAGCGCCCAGTGCATCAGGCGGGTGGGCAGGTCCCAGATGCGCGATTTTGCGGTGCTCATTCTTCGTTGTCTTTTTCGTAGTC
>CAIUTH010000281.1 GCA_903902075.1 uncultured Alphaproteobacteria bacterium | reverse complement strand
GTCAACCCGTTCTCGCTGACCCGGTAATATTCGACAAAGCCGTCGCCGTCGCGATCGCCATATTTGTCGATCCAGTCGAAGGCCGCTTCCAGGTTGGGCCACAAAGCGCGCATGGTCTCCGCGTCGCCGGTGCGCTGGAAATAACGCGCCGCCAGAAGGATGAACAAGGGCGTGGAATCGATGCTGCCGTAGTAATGGCCGAACGGCACTTCGCCCAGCACCGCCATCTCGCAGGAACGCGTCTCATGCAAGATCTTGCCCGGCTCGGCATCGGCGCGCTCGTCCAGCGCGGTCGCTTGATGGGCCGCCAGATATTTCAGCACACCCTTCGCCAGCTCCGGGTCCAGCCACAGCATCTGCAGCGCGGTGATGATGCCGTCACGCCCGAACGGCGTGGAGAACCAGGGCGTGCCGGCATAGGGATACGGCCCCTGCGGCGTGTCGGTCACCAGCATGGACAGGTCCGCGCCCGCCCGGTGCAGCATGCGGTTGGCCAATTCGTTGCTGGAAGCGACGCTGCCGCCCAGGCTTGCCGCGCGCACCGCCCCGCGCCGCGCCGCGCGATAGGGCTCGGAGAAAGACACCGATACCGGCGTGCGCTTCATGCTGGAGTCAGTGCAGCGCACCGTCATCTGAATGGCGAACTGTTCGCCAGGCTTCAATTCCAGCTGGTATAGCGCCTGGCTTTTCGACAGCTGGCGCGGCGGCGGATCGAAGCCGATCTCGCTGCGCCGCTCCACCATGTCCAGGCCGACATAACGGAAGATGGTCTTGGTACCGCCGATCACCGCCGCGCTGGTCTCGCCGCGCTGGGGCCGCTGCATGCCGCGAATTTCGAACAGGTCGGCAAAGTCGGCGGCGAAGTTCAAGGTCAGCCAGCATTTCTGTGGCCGGGCATCGAAATTGTGGATGGCGATGCGCTCATGGCAGGTGCCCTGCCACAGGAATTTCGAGCGCCGGATATGCAGCACTTCGCGCGGCAGGATGATGGCGCTGCCCTGGTAGATATCGGGATTGGAAAGATCGACGGTCAGGATAACATTGTCATTCTCCACCGCGCTAGACAGCAGCAGCGGCCGCTGGCCATCGATCAGCAGCTGTACCCCCGACAGATAGCGCGTGTCGTTGTGGAACACCCCGCCCGGCGTCAGCCCAGGCGCGATGCAATCGCCCAGCGCATCGAACATGGCAAAGGTATCGCCCTGCTTGAGTGTGCGGGGCCAGCGTTCCTGGATGGATTCCGTCGCCTGAATATAAAAAGTTGAAATATCATCAGGCGAGTCCGGGAGGGTTTTGGCCTCCATGAATTCCTCGCATTTCAAATTATTCGGCGGCGAATTTCACCGCCTGCGGTGCCGTGCCCTGCGCCTGCAGGGATTGGTAAATCTTCACATATTCGCGGGCCATGGCGCGGGCGCTAAAACGTTCCTCGAAGCGAGAGCGGATGGAGGGGCGAAACAACCGGTCCAGCCTGGCCACGGCAGCGACCGCCTGATCCACGGTCTCCACCACATAGCCTGTCAGCCCGTCTTCCATGATCTCCGGCACCGAGCCGCAATTGAAGGCGATCACCGGCGTGCCGACGCCCATGCTTTCGATCATCACCAGGCCAAAGGGTTCGGGCCAGGAGATGGGAAACAGCAGCGCCGCGGCGTTGCCCAAAAATTCCTGCTTCTGGCCGTCATTGATCTCGCCGATGAACTCCACGTGCGGGCTGACATCCAGCACCGGCTTGACCTGTTCGTCGTAATATTTCTGATCGGCCGGATCGACCTTGGCTGCCGCTTTCAGTTTCATGCCGGCGCGGCGCGCGATCTCGATGGCGGGCAGGATGCCCTTGTCGGCACAGATGCGGCCCAGGAACGCCAGGTAGCCACCCGCGCCATTGCCTTCCTTCAGCATTCCCTCGGGCAGGCCATGATAGACGGTGCCGCGCCAGTTCACCGGCGGCACGGGCAAGCGCTGATGATTGGAAATCGACACCAGCGGCATGTGCGGGAAGGCACGGTAGATGGGGGGCAGTTCCGGCAGGTCCTGGCGCCCATGCAGGGTGGTCAGGGTCTTGTGCGCCATGTTGCGGAACAGGGGATAGTGGAAGAAGTCGATGTGAAAATGCATCACGTCGAATTCGTGCTGCCGTGCCGCCACCTGGTCCAGCATGATGATGTTGTAGGGGGTCGAGTTGTGAATGCCATCCAATCGCAACGCGCGGGGCACGATGGGCACCAGCTCGGCGGCGGTCCTGGAATCGCCCGAGGCGAACAGGGTCACCTCATGGCCTTCTGCCACCAGCTCTTCGGTCAGCCAGGACACGACCCGCTCGGTACCGCCATACAGGGTGGGCGGCACGCTTTCCACCAAAGGGGCGATCTGCGCAATTTTCATGACAGGTTTCCGGGGGTTATTGGCGCCGCTTATTCACAACGGCGTTTACGCCGGTCCGGTTCCGTTTTCTTCGCAATTGCGTCAAAATAGCCCTGCACAGGCGGCCCGGGCTTCCTGCCGCAATTGACTCCACCCATCCGGCGCTTAGTCTCCAAGGCATATGGCAAAAGACTTTATCGGATATCAGGCACTTACCGACTCGGCGCTACGCGGCGTCGTGCGCGACGCGTTGCGGCGCATCGAAAAGTCCGGCCTGATCGGGGCGCATCATTTTTACCTCACCTTCAAGACCCATGCTGACGGTGTGGACATTCCCGATTTCCTGAAGGAGCAGTATCCCGACGAAATGACCATCATCATCCAGCACCAGTATTGGGCGCTGAAGGTGAAGGATGATTATTTCGAGGTAACCCTGACCTTCAAGAAGCTGCCGGCGCCGCTGCACATCCCCTTCAATGCCCTCACCGCCTTTTTCGACCCCGGCGTGCAGTTCGGCCTGCAGTTCCGCGCCGAGGGCGATGTCGCCAAGCCCGCCACCGGGCCGGTGATGGTGCCGACCAACACGCCGGAACCTGTCGCCGAGATTGAAGCGCCCGAAGCGGCCAAGGCCGCGCCCGCCGCCGCCGGCGAGAAGCCGGGCGAAGTGGTCAGCCTGGATTCATTTCGCAAAAAATAATCCATTTCGAAAGACCCCATTCCATGACCAAGACCCGCACCGAAACAGACACTTTCGGCCCCATCGAGGTTGACGACAGCCGCTATTGGGGCGCACAGGCCCAGCGCAGCCTGGGCAACTTCAAGATCGGCTGGGAAAAGCAGCCCGCCCCGGTCATCCGGGCGCTGGGCATCGTCAAGCGCGCCGCCGCCGAAACCAACATGGCGCTGAGCGGATTGGACAAGGGCCTAGGCGAGACCATCATCAAGGCCGCGCAGGAAGTCATCGACGGCAAGCTGGACGAGCATTTCCCGCTGGTCGTCTGGCAGACCGGCTCGGGCACCCAGTCCAATATGAACGCCAATGAAGTGATCTCCAACCGCGCCATCGAAATGCTAGGTGGGACGATGGGCAGCAAAAAGCCGGTCCATCCCAACGATCACGTCAACATGAGCCAGTCGTCCAACGACACCTATCCCACGGCCATGCACATCGCCTGCGCCGAGGAAATCCAGCACCGCCTGCTGCCCGCGCTCAAGCACCTGCACACCGCGCTGGCGGCGAAAGTCGTGGCCTGGAAAGACATCATCAAGATCGGGCGCACCCACACCCAGGACGCCACGCCCATCACCCTGGGCCAGGAATTCTCCGGCTATGCCACCCAGGTCGCCAACGGCATCGCCCGTATCGAACAGTCTATGCCCAAGCTGATGGAACTGGCCCAGGGCGGCACCGCCGTGGGCACCGGCCTGAACGCCCCCATCGGCTTCGACAAGATGGTGGCCGACAAGATCGCCAAGATCACCGGCATGGCGTTCACCACCGCCCCCAACAAGTTCGAGGCGCTGGCCGCCCATGACGCGATGGTGTTCAGCCACGGCGCCATCAACACGGTGGCCGCCTCGCTGTTCAAGATCGCCAACGACATCCGCCTTCTGGGTTCGGGTCCGCGCTCGGGCCTGGGCGAACTGGCGCTGCCCGAGAACGAGCCCGGCTCCTCCATCATGCCGGGCAAGGTCAATCCCACCCAGTGCGAGGCGCTGACCCAGGTCTGCGTGCAGATCTTCGGCAACAATGCCGCTTTGACCTTTGCCGACAGCCAGGGCCATTTCGAGCTGAACGTCTACAACCCGGTGATGGCCTACAATTTCCTGCAATCGGTGCGCCTGATGGCCGATGCCGCGATCAGCTTCACCGACAATTGCGTGGTCGGCATCGAGCCGCGCCGCGACAATATCAAGGCCGGGCTGGAACGCTCGCTGATGCTGGTGACGGCGCTGGCGCCCAAGATCGGCTATGACAATGCCGCCAAGATCGCCAAGACCGCGCACAAGAACGGCACGACTTTGAAGGAAGAAGCGGTGGGCGGCGGCTATGTCACCGAGGTGGAGTTCAACGCCGTGGTGAAGCCTGAAGACATGATCGCGCCGAAGTGATATCCCGCGCCGCATGAAGACACGGCGTTTGCTCATGCTGCCGCTGGCCGTGGCGGCGATCGCGATGGCGCGCGCCGACAGCGAACCGGACACCACCAATGTCGTGGCGGCACTGGAAGCCAAAATAGCCAAAGGCGAGGTCAAACTGGCTTATGCGCCGGGCGGCCATGGCTATCTGGAAAGCGTGCTGAAGGCGCTCAAACTTTCGCCGGAATCCCAGGTCCTGCCTTTCACCAGTTCCAGCCTGCAGTTCGACCGCATCACCCCCAAGACACCGCGCACCCTTTACTTCAACGACGATGTGTCGGTGGGCGCGGTGCATCCGGGCGGCTTGATCGAGATCCTCGCCAATGACCGGCGCGGCGGCATTGTTTTCTACACGCTGGACAACAATGCGCCCGATCCCAAAGCGCCGGGCACCCCCAAGCTGGTGGAAGAAAGCGCGCGCTGCGCCGTCTGCCACGGCATGGTCAACAATGTGGCGCCGGGCTGGATCGTGGCCAACATCATCGCCACCGCCGACGGCATGCCGCAGATTCCCAATCCCGCCCATCCTTTCGACGTGACCGACCAGACGCGCGCCTTCGAGGATCGCTGGGGCGGCTGGTACGTCACCGGCAAAACCGAAAACATGCGCCACCTGGGCAACATCACCGCGCCCGATCCCGACAAGCCCTATGACCTGCCGGCGGAAGGCGGTCAGACCCTGGCCAGCCTGGCGGACCGCTTCGATCCCGCCCATGCGCTGAAACCCACCAGCGATATCGTGGCACTGATGACCCTGGAGCATCAGACCGGCTTCACCAACCGCGTGTTTGTCTTGAACAAGCAATATTCGGATGCCGGGCTGGACGATCTGGTCGCCTACATGACCTTCGCCAGCGAAGTGCCCCTGCCCGGCCCGATCCAGGGCAATTCCGGTTTCACCGCGGACTTCGCCAGGCGCGGGCCGTTCGATGGCAAGGGCCGCACCCTGCGCAGCTTCGATCTTGGCCACCGGTTGTTCCGTTATCCCCTGAGCTATATGGTCTACAGCACCGCATTTGAATCCCTGCCGCCCGACACCAGGGACAAGCTGTACCGGCAGCTGTATGATGCGCTGAAAGCCCGGGGCGCGGATGGCGCCGATGCCATCGCCATTCTGGCGGCGACCAAGACAGGCCTTCCCGACTATTGGAAGTGAGCTTGCATCTTCTGGATGCGGGCTCCATCTTCCCGGCCATGAAGCCACGGGTCGATATCGACGAAGCGCCCGATCCGGGTTTGCGCGACGCCATCCTAAAGCCCCTGCGTGCCTACAATGAAAGCCATGTCGGGCCGATCAAGGCCGAACAACTGGCCATCACCCTGCGCGGCACAGATGACGCGGTAACAGGCGGGTTATGGGGTGTCTCCGTCGCCGGCTGGATGTTCGTGGACCTGCTGGTGGTGCCGGAAGAATTCCGCGGCCAGGGCCCGGGCAGCGAGCTGCTGGAAAGGGCAGAAGCAGTCGCCCGCAAGCGCGGCTGCATCGGGCTGTGGCTGCATACCGGCACGTTCCAGGCGCCCGGCTTTTATGAAAAGCAGGGCTACACCACCTTCGGCACCATCCCGGATTATCCCCCGGGCCATGACACGATCTATTTTATGAAGCGGCTTTCTTGATGCCCACCAACCGAATTATCCCGGCGCCCGGCCACTACATCATCCAGGACAGCCGCACCGGCAAGGTCAGCTACTGGCAGAAGGAATATCACCAGAGCGCCGCCGACGCGCATGGCGTGTCCACGGCCGACTATATCCACGCCATGTATTTCTTCCTGATGCAGGCTGGCGCGCGCGACGTGCTGATGATCGGCTGCGGCGGCGGCACCCTGGCCACCATGCTGGTGCGCAGCAACGTCCAGGTCACGGTGGTGGACCTGCACAAGTTCAGCTTCGATATCGCGCGCAAATATTTCCACCTGCCCGATGCTGTCACCTGCCATGTCGCGGACGGCGTCGAATATCTCAAGACGCATCGTGCGCGCCATGACGCGCTTGTGCTGGATGCCTTCGGCGAAGGCGGCATGCCGGAAGCCTTCATGCAGCCAGGTTTCTTCAAGCTGGCCAAAACTCGGCTGAAGCCCAAAAACAGCCTGTTCCTGATGAATGTGATCGTGGCCGATGATGATGATGACACGCCCGACGACCTGGTGCGCGCCCTGCGCCGGCAATGGGGCCGTGTGCGCCTGCTGGATACCGATGGCTGGACCGACCGCAATGCCGTGATCGCGGCGGGCGCCGTCACAAATCTGAAACGGCCCAAGGTCCTGATGGCGCCCCGCCCCGGCGGCGGCAAGCTGGCAAAAGAACTGGACATCCTGGACTGGCGGGCCATTCGATGAGCCTGAAGAAACGCTCCTTCTCCCTGTCCGGGCATCGCACCAGCGTAGCGCTGGAGGCGGAGTTCTGGGCGGTGATCGACCAGTCTGCCCAACAACAGCGCACAAGCCTGGCCGCGCTGGTGGCCCAGATTGACGCAACGCGCGGTGAACGGCCGCTGGCCAGCGCGCTCAGGCTTTACGCCCTCGCCGCCAGGCAATAGCCTTCGCCTATGCTCACACTTTATCACCACCCCCGCACCCGCTCCTCGCGCTTCATCTTCCTGCTGGAAGAATTGGGCGCGCCTTATGAGATCCACCGCATCGCCAATATCCGCCGCCCCGACGGCACGGGCGGCGCCGATCCGGAAAATCCCCATCCCCACGGCAAGTCCCCGGCGCTGAAGGACGGCGACGCGCTGGTGTTCGAATCCAGCGCCATCGCGCTCTATCTCACCGACAAGTTCACCCAGAACGGCATCGGCCCTGTGGTGGGCGACGCCAGGCGCGGCGCCTATGTTTCCTGGCTGGCCTATTACGCCGGCGTGATGGAGCCGGCCTGGATGAGCGCCTACATGAAATGGGATATCCCGCGCGGCACCGCCGGCTGGGTCAAGACCGACGAGGTCATGGTCTTCGTCAATGCCACGCTGGAAAAGGGCCCCTACATCCTGGGCGACAAGTTCAGCGCCGTGGACATCCTGATCGCCACCACCTTCAAGATGTTCATGGGCTCGACGCTACTGGACTCCACGCCGCTGCTGGAAGCCTATGTGAAGCGCGTCACCGATCGCCCGGCTTACGCCCGCGCCACGGCCCGCGAAAATGGCTGAGATCGTCAACCTGAACCGGGCCAGGAAAGCAAAGGCAAGGGCGGAAAAAGAAGAGTCCGCCGCGGCCAACCGCGCCCTGCACGGCACGCCCAAGGCGGTGCGGAACCTGGCGGAAGCGCGCAAGGACAAGGCCGACGGCACTTTGTCGGGCCTCAAGCTGGAAAACGAAGCCGACGATAATTAGGTGGGATTTCTGCCCCCTTCGTTCTAATATCGTTCTCATGCTTCACACACCCCGGTTGCCCGCATGAGCGGCTATGGCGACCGTTATTCCGACCCCTTGGATTCCGCGTTTGAAGAGCCAACTTCGACCGCGCCGGTCCCGCGCGAGCCGCCCTATCTCGCGGGCCTGAACACCGAACAGCGCGAAGCGGTGGAGGCGGTGGACGGCCCCGTTCTGGTGCTGGCCGGCGCCGGCACCGGCAAGACCCGCGTGCTGACTACCCGCCTCGCCCATATCCTGGCCACCCGCCGCGCCTGGCCGGGCCAGATCCTCTGCGTCACCTTCACCAACAAGGCGGCGCGCGAGATGAAGGAGCGCATCGGCGCCCTGATCGGCGGCATGGTCGAAGGCATGCAGTGGCTGGGCACCTTCCATTCCATCGGCGCCAAGATGCTGCGCCGTCATGCCGAGCTGGCAGGCCTGAAAAGCAATTTCACCATCCTGGACACCGACGACCAGCTTCGCCTGATGAAGCAGTTGATCGAGGCCGAAGGCGTGGACGAAAAGCGCTGGCCCGCCCGCACGCTCGCCAGCATGATCGATGGCTGGAAGAACCGCGGATTGCGCCCCGGCGATGTGTCGGAAGGCGAAGCCCAGGGCTACGCCTTCGGCAAGGGCAAGCTGCTCTATCACCAGTACCAGGAACGGCTGAAGGCGCTGAACGCCGCCGACTTCGGCGACCTGCTGCTCGAGACCCTGCACATCCTCAAGACCCAGCCCGACATATTGGCCGATTACCGCGACCGCTTCCGCTACATGCTGGTGGACGAATACCAGGACACCAACGTGGTCCAGTATCTGTGGCTGAACCTGCTGGCCAAGGGCTCGGGCAATGTCTGCGTGGTGGGCGATGACGACCAGTCCATCTATGGCTGGCGCGGCGCGGAAGTGGAAAACATCCTGCGCTTCGAGCGCGACTTTCCCGGCGCCAGTGTCATCAGGCTGGAACGCAATTACCGCAGCACGCCCGTGATCCTGGGCGCCGCCTCCGGCCTGATCGCCGCCAACAAGGGACGCCTTGGCAAGACGCTCTGGACCGAAGGCGAACAGGGCGAAAAAATCCGCGTCGCCGGCGTGTGGGACGCCGAGGAAGAAGCCCGCAACGTCGCCTCCGATGCCGAGGACCTGCATCGCCAGGGCAACGCCTTTGCCCAGATGGCGGTGCTGGTGCGCGCCTCCTTCCAGATGCGCGAGTTTGAAGATCGCTTTATCAGCCTGGGCCTGCCGTATCGCGTGATCGGTGGCCCGCGCTTCTATGAGCGCCAGGAAATTCGCGATGCCATGGCCTATCTGCGCCTGATCGCCCAGGGCGACGACGACCTGGCGTTCGAGCGCATCGTCAACAAGCCCAAGCGCGGCATCGGCGATGCCAGTGTCGCCAGCCTGCATTCTTACGCCCGCGCCCGGCAATTGCCGCTGCTGGCAGCGGCGCGCGAGATCGCCGATACCGACGAACTGCCGCCCAAGGCGCGCAAGGCGCTAGGCGAACTCTCCGCAAATTTCGCCCGCTGGAGCGATACCGCCAAGGTTCTGCCCCATACCGAGCTGGCCGAGATGGTGCTGGACGAATGCGGCTATACCGACATGCTGAAGGCCGACAAGTCGGCGGAAGCACCGGGCAGGCTGGACAATTTGAAGGAATTCGTCCGCTCGATGGAGGGTTTTGAATCCCTCGCCGCCTTTCTGGAGCATGTGTCGCTGGTGATGGAAATCGCCCAGGATGAATCGGGCGACCGCATCAACCTGATGACGTTGCACGCCGCAAAGGGGCTGGAGTTCGACACCGTCTTCCTGCCCGGCTGGGAAGAAGGCCTGTTCCCATCCCAGCGCACGATGGATGAAAACGGCCTGGCCGGATTGGAAGAAGAACGCCGCCTGGCCTATGTCGGGCTGACGCGCGCGCGCCGCCGCATCCGCATTTCCTTTGCCGCCAACCGCCGGGTGCATGGCAGCTGGCAAAGCGCGCTGCCGTCGCGCTTCATCAAGGAAATCCCCGAGGATCACGTCGACGCCACCGTCGATGAAGGGTTCTATGGCGGCTACACAGGCTTCCGCGACAACCAGAATGCCGCGGACTTCGGCAGCACCTATGATTCACCGGGCTGGAAACGCGCCCAGGCCAACCGCGCCGCGCAAGGATCGATGCGCACCCGCCCGCCGCTGATCGAGGCTCAAGCCTGGAGCGTCCAGACCTCCGACCCCAGTGCCTCGCAATATGCCCGCGACGACCGGGTGTTCCACCAGAAGTTCGGCTATGGCCGCGTGCGCTATGTCGAAGGCAACAAGCTGACGGTGGAATTCGACAAGGCCGGCGAGAAGCGGGTGATCGACCAGTTTGTCAGTCGCGCCTGATTTATGGCGCCGCCATCGGCATGTGCAACGTCACCATCGCCAGCTCGCCCTGCACATCGGCATACTGGTGCGGCGTGTTGGGCGGCACCATGATGTAGTCGCCCTTGGCGACCCTGCGTGACGTGCCGCCTGTGATGCCGGTGCCGCCCACATTGGCGCCATTGTCCTTCGGCTCTGTCAGCGTGCCACCCGTGATGAGCGTGCAGCCGCCCGCCACGACATAGATGAACTCGGCCTGGGCCTTGTGGATGCTGGCGCTGGGCGGGGCGCCGGGGATGCGATATTCGAGCGCCGCGGGATAGGGACCCACCGACACCAGCACCACGACATTGTTGCCCGGCTTCTTCTCGGCCCGCACCTTGGCCAGGGCGGCATCCACCTCGGCAGACCCCGCGAACAGCTTGGCCGGAGGGGGGGCTTTTTCCTGGGCCTGAACCGGGAGCGCAAACGCCAGCAAGGCAGCGACAAGTGCGTATTTCATGACATCCTCCTCAGCGCCGGTTGACCGGCTTCCGCCGGCGCGGCATACCCCCCCGCGCCTTTAGGACGAGCCTATGCCCTCACCGCCCCTGTGGAAAGCCTCGGTCGCGCTCACCAAGACGCAGGCCGGCGACACCGCCGCCGCGCTGGAGCTGGACGGCAGCGCCCAGGCCGTGCTGATCGTCGAAGAACCCTTCGCCGACGGCGCGGTGGTCGAGGCGCTGTACACCGACGAACCCGATGCCGCCTACCTGTCGCGCATCACCGGCCTGGACATCACCGTCGCGTCCCTGCCCGACCAGGACTGGATCAGGCTCAGCCAGGAAGGCCTGCCGCCCGTGCGGGCCGGACGCTTCTTCGTCTATGGCGCACATGACGCCGGCACCGTGCCGCATGGCGTGATCCCCATGAAGATCGAGGCGGGCCTGGCCTTCGGCACCGGCCATCACGAAACCACGGCGCTGTGCCTGGCCGTGCTGAGCGACCTGGCCAACAAGCGCGCCTTCCGCAATGTGCTGGACCTTGGCTGCGGCACCGGCTTGCTCGCCATCGGCGCCGCCAAGCTGTGGAAGCGCAGCGTTCTGGCGTCCGATATCGATCCCGTCGCCGTGGACGTGACGCGCGACAATGCCCGCGCCAATGGCGTGGGTCCGCTGATCCGCGCCGTCACCGCCGACGGCCTGACCAATCCGATCTTGGCCAATGGCGCGCCCTATGACCTGCTCATCGCCAATATCCTGGCCGGGCCGCTGACCCAGTTGGCGCCATCCATCATCAAGGCGCTGGCTCCGGGCGCGATGCTGGTCCTGTCAGGCCTGCTGCGGAACCAGGAAGCGCTGGTCACCAGCTTCTATCGTGACCTGCGTTTCATCGGCCGCCGCCGCGCCGGGCCGTGGAGCGCGCTGGTGCTGGAGAAACCGCGAGGCTAAAGTCCTCGCATGGACAAGCCTTTTCAGACCTATGACGACACCTCCGATCCCGCGACCTGCGCGCCGCGGCTTGCCGCCTTGCGCGCCGAACTGGCCAAACGCGAGCTGGATGGATTCGTCGTGCCGCACAGCGACCAGCAGATGGGCGAGTACCTGCCCGCCTATGCCGAGCGGTTGGCCTGGCTCACATCCTTCACCGGCTCGGCCGGCGCGGCCGTGGTGCTGAAGGACAAGGCGGCGGTGTTCGTGGACGGCCGCTATACCTTGCAGGTCCGCAACCAGACCGACACCAGCCTGTTCGAGCCGCGCGACCTGGTCGCCGAAGGCCCGCAGGGCTGGATACCCGATCATCTGCCCAAGGGCGCCAAGCTGGGCTACGACCCCTGGCTGCACACACAGCATGGCGTGATGCATCTGAAAGCCGCCGTCGACAAGGCCGGCGGCAGGTTG
>CAIUTH010000280.1 GCA_903902075.1 uncultured Alphaproteobacteria bacterium | reverse complement strand
GCAACGCCAATGCCACCAAGAATGTGCTGGCCGGCGTGATGAATGCCAGTGCAGTGGCGCTGTTCGTTTTCAGCCCTGAAGTCCATTGGCTGCAGGCCGGCATCGCTTGCGTCGGCGCCGCCATAGGCGGAGTGATCGGCGGGCACATGGCCAGCCGGGTCAATCAAAAGGTTCTTCGCGCCGCTGCCGTGCTGATCGGCATCGCCCTGACGATCGGGCTGTTTTTGCGCGCCCCTTAACCGCTGGCCTCGGTGAACAGGCCGCCCTTGCCGGTGGCCGGCGGCAGGTTCACGCCCAGCTTGGTGCGCATATAGTTGATGCTCGCCGCGATATTGTCGTCCACGCTGCCGGTGCCGTCGCCCAGGCGCGGCGCGTCGATATCGAACACCGCCCAGCCCTTGAAATGCTTCTTGCGCATGACGGCGAAGATGCCCGGGAAATCCACGCCGCCGCCCTGGCCGACCGAGGCATAGACGCTCTTCTTCTTGTGATCGGCCGGCGTCGGCCCACCCTTGTTGCCGCGGTATTGCGGGAAGGTGTCCTTCAGGTGGAATTCGGTGATGCGCGGGAAGAACTCGTCACTGACCTTCACCGTGTCCATGCCGCCAAGCACGTTATGACCGGTGTCCATGATCAGATAGACGTAATTGGGATCGGTGTGTTCCATCACAAAGCGGAAGTCGCCTTCGCGCTCCATCGGGCCCCACATGTGCGGATGCAGCGACAGGCGCACGCCATGCTGCTTGGTGCGCATCCCGATCTCGTTGGCCGTATCCGCCAGGCCCTTGAGCTGGTCCTTGCTGGGGCCGCCCGGCGGGCGCGGGCCCATATTGTTCTTCCAGTGATCGACGCCCAAAGGCTGCAGGAAATCGCGAGCGCAGGCTTCCATGTCGGCGATCAGTTTCTTTTTTCCCTCGCCGCCCAGCCAGGCATAGTTGGGAGCCGCGCCGGGCGCGGGCTTGGGCGCCGGCGGCGTGCCAGGCTTGATCGGTAGATCGCCGATGCTGGCGATCTCGACGCCGATCTCCTTGGCCAGCTTCTTCAGTTCCTGCGGCTTGTTGTACCAGGGCGCGGCCTGGTCAGAGTAGGGCTCGAAGCCTTCCAGCCCGTAATGCTTGATGTCCATCAGCATCATGCGCATGTTCGCGGACTTGATCATGTCGCCATTCTTGTTCCAGACGCCGAAGATCGAGCCGGTGGTGCCGAACTTAATGTCGGCATCTTTGGGATCCAGTGCCGCCATTGCCGGTGTTGCGGCCAAGGCGCTGCTGGTGACGATGAAATGACGGCGTGTGAACATGTCGGTCCCCCGGGGTTTTGGTTGCGCTGATCCTGCTACGGATTTCAGCGCCCGGCTACGGAAAGAATATTTCGCAAGCGCAAAAGAAAAGGGCCGGTGTTGCCACCGGCCCCCGTTTTCTCAGGCGAAAGATCGCTTAGCGTTCTTCGGCCCGTACGCCCGCCAGGGCTGTGCCGGGCAGGCGATAGGCGACAAGATCGGCGCCGAACGAGCCGCCCTGGGCACAGACAAGATACTGCTTGCCCTGGTGCATGTAGGTCATGGTGGCGCCGGTCTGCACCTTGTCCATGAACACCGCACCCTTTTCCTCGCCCGTCAGCTTGTCATAGGCGCGCAGGCGCGCGCCCTTGCGGCCCTTATCGTCGGTGAACAACCCGCAATCGCCGCAGATCACCAGTGTCTTGGTGGTCAAGGTGCCCAGGATGCCAGTCTGTCCGGTGCGCGGGATGGTGACGCCTTTGAGCAGCCGGTGGTTCTTGATGTGATCGGGCGTTTCGCCATGCACGATCTGCCAGGCCATTGTGCCTTTGCCCAGGTCGATGGCGGTGATCGTGCCATAGGGTGGCTTCATCAGGGGAATGCCCTCGATGGAGATCATGCCCGGCACGATGGGATCGGTCAGGCCATCCTTGCCGACCGAGCCGCGGCCCGCTCCCACCACGCCCGTGACGCTGGCGACACCGCCAAAGGCGCCGCCATTGGCGTCGGCGCTGCCGGCCGCCGGCTGTCCGCCGCGCTGAACCACCTTGCCGTCCGGCGTCCTCATCACGCCCGTCACCTCGATCTGGTTCTTGGCGAACAGATAGAGCATGTGGGTTTCCGGATCATAGGATGCGCCCGGCCAGTTGATGCCGCCCTGCAGGCCCGGAAGATTGAGCATGCCGAAGATCTTGTCATTCACCAGTGGCGGCGGATCGTAGAGGCCGCCAATGTGATAGTGGCTGGCGATCTCAAGCGCCCGCGCCTTGATCTGCGGAGTCCAGTCCACCAGGTCGTTGACCGTCATGCCCTGCTTGGCGAAAGGCGGCGGTGCGCTGGGGATGGGCTGGGTCGGCGAATACCATTCGCCTGGCACATCGCCCTTTGGAACCGGCTTTTCCGGGATCGGCCATACCGGCTTGCCGTTGGTGCGGTCCAGCACATAGACAAAACCCTGCTTGGTGGGCTGGGCGATCGCCTTGATGATCTTGCCCTTGTGCGGGATGTCGCAAATCACGCCGGCACAGGATACGTCGCGGTCCCAGATGCCGTGATGGATCATCTGGTAGTGCCACTTGCGCTCGCCCGTCTCAATGTCGAGCGCCACCAAGCTTTCGGCAAACAGATGCGGGCCGGTACGGCTGACGCCCAGAAGATCGGTGGGCGGAGATTCCACGCCGACATAGACCAGGCCCAGGTCTGGATCGGCCGACATCGGCGCCCAGACGCCCATGTTGCCGGTCGCTTCCGCCTGGCCCGGCGTGGTCCAGGTTTCGTAGCCAAACTCACCCTTCTTGGGGATGGTGTGGAAAATCCATTTGCGCTGGCCCGTCTTCACGTCGAAGCCGCGCACATAGCCCTTGGAGAAGGCGGTGGGTGCTGCGCCGACCACCACCGTGTTGCGCACAACGAACGGCGGGGCATGCAGGCCGATGACACCCTTGTTGGGATCCATCTCCTGGTCGTTATTCTGGCGCAGGTCGATGGAACCGCCCTGGCCGAAGTTCGGATCAGGGATGCCGGTCTTGGCATCCAGCGAGAACATGGTGTAGCCACGCGTCACATAGATGATGCGTTCGGCGGTGCCGTCGGTCCAGTAACCGACACCAAGGCCCGGGCCGCCGCGCGAACCGATGCGCTGGCCTTCATCATGGGTGTGCATCCACAGAAGCTCGCCAGTGCCGGCATCCAGGCACACCACGTCGCGGCGGAAACCGGCGGTGACATAGATGCGGCCCTTCACCACCAGCGGGGTGGACTGGTAGTCGGCATCGGGGCGCGGCCCCAGGGAATTGGTGCTGAACTTCCAGGCCAGCTCCAGCTGGTTGAAGTTGGCGGCGTTGATCTGGTCCAGCGAGGAATAGCGGGTGCTGGAAAGATCGTTGGCGTAGCTGCGCCAGTCGGTTTGCACCGGCGCGGCGCCTTGCGCCTGTGCGAGCGAGGGACCCAACAGGGCAAGCGCCGACGCGGTGGCCAGCATGTGTCTGCGATTGATCATACTTGTTCTTCCCCGGGAAATTCGTGATTGCCCAGACCGTAAGAGGCGGGGTGCCGGACGGCAAGTTTTGTATACATTATGTCGCGCCTTTCATGCGGGAAGCATGGTGCGGCGCGGCAAAGGCTTGTGTTGTTTCGCAACCGGTTTTTCCTACTATAAGGATAGGAGAACACGCATGCGCCTTCGTTTCCCGGGTTTGATTATCGCGCTGCTGGCGGCTCCGGCTGCCGCCCAGCCGCTTTCGACGGGCGGTACCAACATGACGTCGGATTTCTATCCCAGGCCCAAGTGCGAGCCGGTCGGCAAGGCGCCGGTTCAGCCGGGCAACAATCCGGATGCGATGAACACCTACAATATGAAAGTGCGGGTCTTCAATCAGAAGGTCGCCGCGATGAATATCTGCATGAAGGATTATGTCGACAACGCCCAGAACGACATCAACACCATCCAGAAGACCGTGCGTGACGCGGTCGCCGAGGCCAACGCGCACTGAGCTTTGTGCCGCTTTGTCGCCACATTTGATAAGCGGTGACATGCCAGATGATATGTCACCGCCACGCGTCATCGTGGCGGCTGCCATTCGTTGACCTTGTTGCTTTGGGCCTGTAACCACGGCTCGATTTTCACGCGGCTGCGAAAGCGATTCGCGCGCATGCCCGCCTTCTTTTTTACCCGATTTCCAACCTGCGGACATTTTGTCCGTCCCGTAAGGCAGACTTTTGATGACTCAGGAACAGACCAACATCAAATTGATGTTGTCGGTGATCGCCGCATTCCAGAAGAGCGACTTGCAGCCCTTGTTCGATTGCCTGAGCCCCGATGTGGTGTGGAAGGCGACCGCGCCGCCCGAATTCTTCCGCTTCGGCGGAATCCATCGCGGCCTGGCGGGGATGAAGGAATATACCGCGCTGCTGTTCTCGCGTTACAGTTTTGCGCGCTTTGAACCCATAACCATCACCGCCAAGGGTGACGAGATCTGGGGCCTGTTCGAGGTCGAAGCCCTGCATCGCACCAGCGGCAAGTATGTCACCTCTGACATCGCGATCCACTGGACGGTGAAAGGCGGCAAGATCATCGAGCACCAGGGCATGTTCGATACCGCCAGCGTGCTGATGCAGCAGGGCGATATCGCGGTTGCCGTCGCCTAGAGCGCAGGCGCGAGCCGGAGCGCTTTAAAAAGTGTTCAAATAAGCGAAGGCGAACAGGCTCGCGCCCACTGCGCCCAGTCCCATCGCCGAAAACCAGAAAGTCCGCCGGCTGGTGATGATCGCCACGGTGGACAGCGCGATGCCGATCTCGATCAGAGTGGCGGCGCCGGTCAGCCAGTGATGGCGCTGTTCATGCTTGGCGCTTTCGCGCAGGCGCAGGTCGCGGTCCTTTTCCGCGTCTTCCGCCTTCGCGCGCGCTTTGGTCTGGCCCTCGCGGTCCTTTTCGATCTCGCCGCGATACTCCTCGGCCTTGGCGCCGCCGCCCGCCAGCGCGATCTCGTACATGTGCCGTTTCAGACTGTCGGCCTGGTACTCGTTCCAGCTGTCTGTGGCCTTGTCCTGGGCCAGCACCGCCTCGCTGGATTCGGTGATGGCGCGGCCGCCTTCCACCGTTTCCAGCGAGCCCGCCGCCGCCGCCATCACCGCCAGAACGGCGACGGTGATGGAGACTTTGGCGATGAACGGATCGCGCGCATGGGCGGCGTGCTCGGCATGTTCGGTATGCTCATGCGCCTCCAGTGCAGGATCGTGCGACATTACTTGAACAGGTTCAGGTCGATGGCCTTGCCCATCGCCTCATAGCCGGCATCGTTGGGATGCAGCTTGTCGCGCAGATTGTAATCGCTGCGGAAGGTGAGGGGATTGGCCGGATCGGCGGTGGCGGTGGCGAAATCGATCACCCCGTCAAAGGCGCCGCTGGTCCTAATCCAGTTGTTCAGGCCGGTGCGCACTTCTTCGCCCTTGGGCGCGGAATAGCCCGCGCCGCCATACGGTGTCAGCAGTGCGCCATAGACCTTGACGCCATGGGCATGGCAGCGGGCGATGAACTGCCTGTCGGCTGCGATCAGGGCTTCCAGGGTCACCGGCTCCTGCGGACCGGAAGGTGTGAAGCCGCGGCCGATATCGTTGATGCCTTCCAGCAGGATCACCGCCTTCACGCCCGCCACGCCGAGAACGTCGCGGTCCAGCCGCGCCAGCGCGCCGGGGCCGGTGCCAGTGCGCAGCAGGCGGTTGCCGCCGATGCCGGCATTGACCACCGACCATTTGCTTTTGGCGGCGGCCAGGCGTTCGGCCAGCCGGTCGGGCCAGCCGCGGAAGGCGTTGTTGGTGGAGGCCGCGCCCTCGGTGATGGAATCGCCGAAGGTCACCACCACGCTGTCAGCACGGACCGCGTCGGTTTCGACCTGCGTCACCAGCGCGGGCAGGCGCATGATGCGCGCACCCGGCAGCGTGGCCATGGCGGTGTAATCACCGGGCGTGCCTGCGGCATACTGGAACAGGCTGTGTCCGCCGCGCGAAAGGGCGCCCGGCACATGGAAGGAGATCAGCAGCTTTTCCAGGGCCTCGGTTTTCAGATCGATGGCGTCGGACAGGACGGGTGCACCGGCCGGAACCACGACGCCATTCTTCCCGTCAAAGGTCACGGCACGATCGCTGCCCGGCAGCACGGTGCCGTCGGGACCGGCGGCGCCGACATGCACGGTGCCCAGCACCAGCGCATCGCTGCCACCTTCATTGCTGATGCGAATGCGCAGGCGCTTGCCCGCCACCGACACGCGCACCAGCTGGCGCATGGTCAGGTTGGAAGGATCGGCGTCCAGGGTCACGACAGGCAGGTTGCCGGGATTGTCCAGCAGTGGTGCGGTGGGCGGCGGTGCCGGCGGCTGGGCCGGCAGGCTGGCGGACAGCGGCACGGCGGTGAGCGCGGTGACCGGGACGGGTGGGCTGAAGCCGGGCGGCAGGGGTGTCGGCACAAAGCCCCAGGTGCCGATCCAGGTTTCGCGCGGCGCCGATTGGGCCCCCGAAACGGCTGCCAGAATCAGTCCGGCTGCCAAGGCAAAATGGCGAATTCTCATGTCCCACTCCCCGTACTTTATTGGTTGGGGAGGACTTTCCCTTGGCCCCCAAATCCGCGCAAGCCGCTTAAAGGGCGGGCAGGAGAGGCCAAAATGCATCGCCCACGGACGAAAACCGGGGGGCTGAAGCGAAAAAGTCTGGTTTTTCATATGCTTCCCGTTGACGGGCAGGAACCTGCCATGACAGGTTATCCCCAGTTGCGGGGGCAAACCCCCGTGGCGTGTCCCTCAAAGGGGCTGGGGATGATCAAGTCAGAATTGGTTGCGCGGCTTACCGCTCGTTATCCGCACCTGTATCACCGCGATGTGGAACGCATCGTGACGACCGTGCTGGATTCCATCAGCAAGGCGCTGGCCGACGGCCATCGCGTGGAACTTCGTGGGTTCGGCGCCTTCAGCGTGAAGGTTCGTCCCAGCCGCATGGGCCGCAATCCGCGCACCGGTGAACCGGTTTCGGTTGGCCAGAAGCGCGCGCCTTTCTTCCGCACCGGCAAGGAATTGCGCGAGCGCCTGAATGGCGGTACGCCGGAAGCGTGACAGCGAATCCGGTCTTTGTAGCTCTCGACACCACCGATCCCGACTATGCCCGCCAGTTGGCGGAGCGTGTGCGCGGCTCTGTCGGCGGCCTGAAGCTGGGTTTGGAGTTCTTCAACGCCCACGGACCGGACGGCGTGCGCCAGTTCCTGGACATGGGGCTCCCGGTCTTCCTGGATCTGAAATACCACGACATTCCCAACACCGTGGCGGGCGCGGCCCGCGCCGCCGCGGCGCTGGGCGTCTCCATCCTTAATGTCCATGCCCAGGGCGGGGCGGCGATGATGCGGGCCGCGCTGGATGCGGTGAAGTCGGTTTCGCCGTCCACCCAGCTGATCGCCGTCACCATGCTGACCAGCCTGTCGGACGAAGACCTGCCCAGCGTCGGCCTGACGCCGCCGGTGGGCGAACAGGTGCTGCGCCTGGCGTCGCTCACTCAGCAATGCGGCCTGGATGGCGTGGTGTGTTCGGCGCATGAGATCGTGCGATTGCGCAAGGAATTGGGTGCGGACTTCTCGCTGGTGGTGCCGGGCATCCGTCCCGCCGGCAGCGATGTGGGCGACCAGAAGCGCGTCATGGGCCCGGCCGAGGCCGTGGCGGCGGGCGCCAGCCGGCTGGTGATCGGCCGGCCGATTACCGGGGCCACGGACCCGGCCCAGGCGGCCCGGAACATTGCCGAAAGCTTGGGCATTTCAGCGGTTTAACCGCGTTTGCTTGATTTTGGCGCTGCCCGAGCCCATACACCCCGGAACCATGCCCATCACGGTCAAAATCTGCGGCCTGACGAGCCCCGACGCCATCGATGCGGCGGTGCGTGCGGGCGCGGTCTATGGCGGGTTGGTGTTCCATCCCAAATCGCCCCGTTACGTCGCCCTGGAGCAGGGGCGCGTGCTGGCCGATGCGATGCGCGGGCGTCTGAAGATCGTGGCGCTGATCACCGACATGGATGATGCGGGGATCGAAGCGGTGATCGCGGCGGTGAAGCCTGACTTCCTGCAATTGCATGGCAGCGAAAGCGCGCGCCGCACCGCCTATATCCGCGGCAAGTTCGGCGTGCCGGTCATCAAGGCGCTGCCGGTGGCAGATAGCACTGATCTTGCCGCGGCAGCGGAATATGAATCCACCGCCGACATGCTGATGTTCGATGCCCGTCCGCCCAAAGACGCGACGCGTCCGGGCGGCCATGGCGCGACGTTTGACTGGAAGATTATGGCGGGCCGCAGTTTCACCAAGCCATGGTTTCTGGCTGGCGGCCTTGATCCCGACAATGTGGCGCGCGCCATGGAGCTGTCAGGCGCCCAGATGGTGGATGTTTCCTCCGGCGTGGAAAGCGCGCCGGGTGTGAAGGATGCCGCCCGCATCACCGATTTCGTCAACGCTACAAAAGCACCGGCCCGCGTATGAACCAGATTCCGAACTCCTTGCGCGCCGGTCCCGACGCCAATGGCCATTTTGGCGCCTATGGCGGCCGCTTTGTCGCCGAGACCCTGATGCCGTTGGTGCTGTCGCTGGAACAGGCCTATGAGGCGGCAAAGAAGGACCCGGCGTTTCACGAAGAACTGTCGGGCCTGCTGACCCATTATGTCGGCCGCGAAAGCCCGCTCTATTTCGCCGAGCGGCTGACGGCGCATCTGGGCGGGCCGAAGATTTATCTCAAGCGCGAAGACCTCAATCACACCGGCGCGCACAAGATCAACAATTGCCTGGGCCAGATCCTGCTGGCCCGCCGCATGGGCAAGACCCGCATCATCGCCGAGACCGGTGCCGGCCAGCATGGCGTGGCCACCGCCACGGTGGCGGCGCGCTTCGGCCTGCCTTGCACCATCTATATGGGCGAGGTGGACATCGAGCGGCAGAAGCCCAACGTCTTCCGCATGCGCCTGCTGGGTGCCGAGGTGAGGAGCGTGTCGTCCGGTTCGCGCACCCTGAAGGACGCCACCAACGAGGCGCTGCGCGACTGGGTCGCCAATGTCCACGACACGTTCTACATCATCGGTTCGGTGGTGGGGCCGCATCCCTATCCCGCCATGGTGCGCGATTTCCAGACCGTGATCGGCAACGAGACGCGCGCCCAGATGCTGGACCGCGAAAAGCGCCTGCCGGACCTGGTGGTGGCCTGCGTCGGCGGCGGCTCCAATGCGGCGGGCATGTTTCACCCCTTCCTCGATGACACAGGCGTGGAAATCCACGGCGTGGAAGCGGCGGGTGACGGCGTCGACACACCCCGCCATGCCGCGACACTGTCCAAGGGATCGCCCGGCGTGCTGCACGGCGCGCGCTCGTATCTGCTGCAGGATGGCGATGGCCAGATCCTGGAAGCCCACTCCATTTCAGCGGGGCTGGACTATCCGGGCATTGGTCCCGAACATAGCTGGCTGAAGGACATGGGCCGGGTGAAATACTATTCGGTCACCGATCAGGAAGCCCTGGACGGGTTCATGCTGCTGTCCAAGCTGGAAGGCATCATCCCGGCGCTGGAGCCGGCGCACGCCATCGCCCATGTCTGCAAGGTGGCGGGACAAATGAAGAAGGACGACATAATCGCCATCTGCCTGTCAGGCCGCGGCGACAAGGACATCTTCTCGGTGGCCGAAAAGCTGGGAGAAAAACTGTGAGCCGGCTTTCCGCCAAGTTCGCCGCCCTGAAAAAGGAAGGCCGCGCCGCCTTCGTGCCCTTCATCACTGCCGGTGATCCCGACATGGAAACCAGCTTCGCCATCCTGGAAAAGCTGCCTTCCTGCGGCGCCGACATCATCGAACTGGGCATGCCCTTCACCGATCCTATGGCCGATGGTCCGGCGGTGCAGGCCTCCTCCGTGCGCGCGCTGAAATCCGGCGCCACCCTGGCCAAGGTGCTCAAGATGGTCGAGAAGTTCCGCAAGGCCGACAAGACCACGCCCATCGTGCTGATGGGCTATTACAATACCGTCCATGCCCATGGCACCGCGCGCTTCGCCAAGGATGTCGCTGCGGCCGGTGTCGATGGCCTGATCGTGGTGGACCTTCCGATCGAAGAGGATGAAGTGCTGCGCGTACCCGCTCACGCGCAGGGCGTCGACCTGATCCGTTTCGTCACCCCCACCACCGATGACGCGCGGCTCAAGCGCATTGTCGCCGATGCTTCGGGCTATCTTTATTACGTCTCGGTTGCCGGCGTGACCGGCACCAAGTCTGTGCCCGAGGACGAAGTGCGCGCCGCCATGGCGCGGGTGCGCGCCGTCACCGACCTGCCCTGTACTGTGGGCTTCGGCATCCGCACCCAGGAGCAGGCTGCGGCCATCGCACTCCTGGCCGATGGGGTGGTGGTAGGCTCGGCCATTGTCGGCCAGGTCGCTGCAAATCTTAACGCCGGAAAGGACAAGGTTATCGCCGAAGTCCTGGACCTGACCCGCGCTTTGGCTGGTTCCACCCATGCCGCTCGTCATGGTAAGGTGCCGGCATGAACTGGATCACCAACATCGTGCGGCCCCGCATCAAGGGGCTGATGGGCGGCAAGGATCGCGGCGATACGCCGGAGAATCTCTGGAAGAAGTGCCCGTCCTGCGGCGAGATGATCTTTCACCGCGACCTGGTGACCAATCTCAATGTCTGCCCCAATTGCGGCCATCACATGCGCATCGGCCCGGCCGAGCGCTTTGCCTATACTTTCGACGCCGGCAGCTTCACCGAGTTGGTGCCGCCGACCGTTCCGTCCGATCCGCTGCGTTTCCGCGGCGAGAAGAAATACGCCGACGAGATCAAGGGCGCCCGCGCCAAGACCGGCCGTCCCGAAGCCTTCACCGCCGCGCGCGGCAACATCGACGGGCTGCCGGTGATGATCGGCGTGCAGCCCTTCGATTTTATGGGCGGCAGCTTGGGGCTCGGCGTGGGCGAAGCGCTGGTGGAATCGATGCAGGCGGCGATCAAGGAAAAGCGTCCATACATTCTGTTCGTCGCTTCGGGTGGCGCGCGCATGCAGGAAGGTATTCTCTCCCTGATGCAGATGCCGCGCGCCACCATCTGCGTTGACATGCTGCGCGAGGCAGGGCTTCCTTACGTCGTCGTGCTGACTGATCCCACCTTTGGCGGCGTCAGTGCCTCCTATGCCATGCTGGGTGACGTGCAGATTGCCGAACCGGGCGCGCAGATCGGCTTTACCGGCGCGCGTGTGATCGCGCAAACCATCCGTGAAAAATTGCCTGAAGGTTTCCAGCGCGCCGAATATCTGCTGGAACACGGCATGCTGGACATGGTCACCCATCGCAAGGAATTGCGAGCCACCTTGTCGCGGCTGCTGCACCTGCTGATGAAAGAGGGCAAACCGCGCAGCAAGGTTCTGAACATGCCCAAGCGCAACGGTAACGGCGCAGCCGCCGCGACTCCGTAATGCTGTCCGAAACGACCCGTAGCGACACGGTGCTGCGGCGCCTGCTGTCGCTGCATCCCAAGAAGATCGATCTGGCGCTGGACCGCATCCTGCGGTTGCTGGGCAATCTGGGCGATCCCCATTTGCGCCTGCCGCCGGTGATCCATGTCGCGGGCACTAATGGCAAGGGCTCAGCCTGCGCCTTCATGCGCGCTATGCTGGAAGCGCAAGGGTTGAAGGTTCACACCCATACCTCGCCGCATCTGGTGCGCTTCCATGAACGCATCCGCATCGCCGGCAAGTTGATTTCCGAAGAGGCGCTGGTGTCGCTGCTAGAGGAGGTCGAGCAGGTCAATGCCGGGCGCGAGATCACCTTCTTCGAGATCACCGCCGCCGCCATGTTCCTGGCCTTTGCCCGTCATGCCGCCGACGTTACGATTTTGGAAGTGGGACTGGGCGGCACCTATGACGCCACCAATGTGGTGCCGCATCCGGCCATGACGGTAATCCAGCCGGTGGGCATGGATCACAAGGAATTCCTGGGTGACGATCTGGGCGGCATCGCCGCGGAGAAAGCTGGCATCATCAAGAAGGGTGCGCCGCTGGTGGTGGGACCGCAGGTCGAGATCGCCCATGACGTCATTCTGGCCCGCGCCGACCGGCTGGGTGTGTCGGTCTATGAATTCGGCCAGGATTTCGTCAGCCGTCCCGAGCATGGCCGCATGGTCTATGAAGACCAGCAGGGCCTGCTGGATTTGCCGCTGCCCAAGCTGGTGGGCCGCCACCAGATCGAGAATGCCGGCGTCGCCATGGCTGCCTTGCGCCATGCAGGGCTGGGATGGGGCACCGATGCGGGGATCGAACGTGGGCTTTCCACGGTGGAATGGCCGGCGCGGTTGCAGCGCCTGCACAAGGGTCCGCTGGTGGAAACCGCGCCGCGCGGCGCCGAAGTCTGGCTGGACGGCGGCCACAATCCGCATGGCGCCGAGGCGGTATCGCGCGCCATGGCCGACATGGAAGAGAATGGCGATCGGCCGCTCTATCTGATCTGCGGCATGCTGGCGAACAAGGATGCACTGGGTTACCTGCGGACGTTCAACGGCCTGGCGCGGCATGTGGTGACGGTGGGCATTCCCGGCGAGGAGGCCAGCATGGGCGCGGGCGCGCTGTATGACATGGCGCGGCGCGCCGGCCTGGATTCCGCGCCCGCCGAAGACCTGGACGATGCCATGCTGCAGATCCACGCCTGGACGCGTCTGGATGACGAAAGCACGCCGCCGCGCATTCTGATCTGTGGCTCGTTGTACCTGGCCGGCAAAGTCCTGGCCGAGAACAGCTAGGCGCGGTTCTTTTGTGCCGATGAATAGCTAGAAAGCAAAAGGCCGCCCGAAGGCGGCCTTGAGCATCAATTCGAAAAAGTTCAGATCGAGCTTTCGATCCATTCCTTGATCTTCGACTTGGGCAGCGCGCCGACCTTGGTCGCGGCAACCTGGCCGCCCTGGAAGATCATCATGGTGGGGATGCCGCGCACGCCATACTTGGTGGGCACATGCGGGTTCTCGTCGATGTTCAGCTTGGCGATGGTGACCTTGTCGCCCAACTCGGCCGACAGTTCGTCCAGCGCGGGCGCGATCATGCGGCAGGGGCCGCACCATTCGGCCCAGAAATCCACCAGCACGGGCTTCTTGGCATCCAGGACATCGGCCTGGAACGAGGCGTCGGACACTTTAAGGGGCATGATTTTGATTCCTGAACAATCGCGACACCATATCTAGGAACGCTCCCCCTTCGGGTCAAGGCGGACGAAAATCCCGGCCATTTGGGCGTCCAGAACCACATCGGAAAGCTGTAAAAGCCGGGGGCCATCGGTGAAAACCAGCCCGCAAAAAATGCGCCGTCCGGGAAAAATCTTCGCTGCACCTGCGCGGTACAGCGCCATCTGGGCGAGATAGACAGCGGGAACCTCCGCCTCGTTGGCGGGCGGCGGGCGGTTGGTCTTGAAGTCCAGAATCAGCACTTGGCTGTCGCTGACCGCCAGCCGATCGATACGGCCATTGACCCGCGCGCCCTTGCCGAACTCTGGCAGTTCGGCCAGCAGGCCGGCTTCGGCCTGGCTGCCAGGTGCAAAGGCGGCGGCAAATTGCGGATCGTTCAGTACCGCCAGCACTTCATCCGCCAACGCCTGCGCATCCTTCAATCCGCTGGCCTGGATGAATTTCAGCGCCATGGCGCGGCGTTTGTCCGGCGCGATGTCCGGCAATCGCGCCAGCAATGCATGGACCGCATTGCCGCGGCGGAAGCGCGTCGCGCCCGCGCCCAGCGGCGAGAAGGTCGGCGGTGAAACACCAACCGCTTCTGACGGCCGGATCAGGCGGGGCAGTGCCGGCTCGGCGGGCGCGGCGGCAGCGATCCAGTCAGGAACGACGATTGCCTTTTGCGCCGGGCCTGATTTTCCGCCCGGTTCCTCTTCCACCGTGCCGATGGTGCGGATTTCGTCGTCGCCGCGCGCAAGGTTGAGGTCGATCTGCCGGGCGGCGCTCCGCGCCAACTCATACCAGGAGTCCGGCTTTATCTCCCGCTTGCCCCGGAAGCCGCAAATGCATAGCCGGTCACGCGCGCGGGTAAGGGCGACATAAAAAAGCCGGCGATGCTCCTTCATCAACTCCGCCTCGGCATCGGTCTTGGCATCGCGCACGACTTGTGGCGCCTCGCCCTTGGGAAGCGGGAAAAGAACGCCATCGCGGGTATAGAGCAGCCCGTCGCTGCGGGTCAGGCCGCCGGGCAGGGAGGTGGTGTCGGGCAGGATCACGATGTCGGCTTCCAGGCCCTTGGCGCCATGCACGGTCATAACCCGGACTTCGTTGCGGCCGCGTTCCATGTCGCGCTTGATCTCGGTGCCACCGCGTTCAACCCAGTCCAGGAACCCTTCCAGCGACGGCGAATGGCTTTTCTCGTGCGTCAGAGTCAGGGACAGGAACTCGTCAATGGCATCGGCGGACTCTGCCCCCAGACGCGCCAGCAATCTCGCTTTGGCACCCAGCGCGGTGAGGGCATGGGAGTAAAATTCAAACGGCGGTGCATAATCGGTGCGTTCGAGCATGGCGGACAGGAAGTCACAGGCCTGCGGAAAGTCACGGGCCCGCGCCACCAGCGCGTTCCAAAGATCGGCCTTGCGGCCATGCGCCAGTGAGAACAGCTCTTCTTCGGACAGGCCGCACAGGGGTGAGCGCAACAGTGCCGCCAGGGTCAGGTCATCTTCCCGCTGCAGCACAAAGCGCCCCAGCGCGATCAGGTCCATGGCGGCGATCTGTTCGGTTAGACGCACGCGGTCCGCCCCCGCCACCGGGATGCGGCGCTTTTTCAGCTGCCGGATCACTTCGCTGCCGAAAGGCTCGCGGCGGGGCAGCAGGATCATGATATCGCGGGGCGCGATCGGGTCCCGGTGGCCGGGCAGGCGAGCGCCGCGATCAATCCATCCGGCTATTCGGTCCGCGACCTGTATTGCCAATCGTGCGGCGGGGCTGTCCTTCTGCACCGCATCGACCGGTTCATAGGGATCGATTTCCTCGCTGTCGAAGGGCGCCAGTGGCGGCCACAGCTCGATGCCGCCCGGTGCGTCCTTGCGATGGGCCCGATGGGTAATGACGCCGCCGCTGAAGGTCAGGCCGGCGCGGGCCGCTTCGCTTTCGAACACCTTGTCCACGAAGCGCAGAATGTCGGGGGCGGAGCGGCGCGAGGTGGTGAGTGGCTGGACCAGGAAAGGATGCTCCGCGCCGGCCGCGGCCTCGGCGAAATGTTCCAGGTTTCGCTCGAACAGGCTGGGGTCGGCGCCCTGAAAGCTGAAGATGGATTGCTTTTCATCACCCACCGCGAAGATGGTGCGCGGCATTTTGTGCTCGCGGCCCTGGCCGGTGAAGAATTCCTCGGTCAGCTTGCGCACAATGTCCCACTGGGCCGGACTGGTGTCCTGCGCCTCGTCGATCAGAATATGGTCGATGCCGGCATCCAGCTTGTAGAGCACCCACTGGGCCGCGCCGCTTTTGGCCAGCAGTTTGCGCGTTTCCATCACCAGGTCGTCATAGTCCAGCACGCCGCGCAGCCGCTTGGCGGACTGGTAATGGCGCCGCATGGTGTCGATCAGGATCAGCGCGGCCTCGGCCAGTTCCGCGGCGCGGGCCTGGCGGCGGCGTTCGGCCACTTTGCAATAGTTGTCCTGGATCGTGGTCAGCCAGTCCAGCAAGGCGGGCTGTGCGTCGGCGAGCTTCTTGGTCGCTAGCTTCGGGCGCGGGTCGCCATTGCTATCCAGGAAGATGCCGGCCAGTGCGGCGAAGTCGCTGGTATCGGCGATGAAGGCCGCCAGTGCTTCTGCATATTTGATGTCCGTCTTCGCGCCGGCCGCAAGCCAGGCCTGTGCCGCCTTGAGCTGGCTGATCTGCCGTGTCAGCAGGCCGCAAAAATCGGCGGTGACGCTATGAGTGGTTTCGCCAGCCTTCAGCCCATGGGCGCGCCGCGCCGCCAGGGACAAATCCTCGATGCCGTCCAGCAGAAGATCGAGCTTGCGCCGGTCGCCGCCCAGCGCGGTATCCAGAAGCTGGACCAGCCGAAATTCGCTGGTCTCGGTCACCAGATGCGCGATGGCGTTTGCCAGACTTTGATCGCCGGACCCCGCGCGCTCCAGCACCGCTTGCCGCGCGGCGGCGATCATCTGCCGCGCCGACTGGTCGTCCAGGATTTCGAAGGCGGGCGGGATGCCGGCTTCCAGCGGAAAGCGCGACAGCACGATCTGGCAGAAGGCATGCAGGGTCAGGACTTTCAACCCGCCCGGTGTTTCCAGCGCGCCCGCGAACAGTCGACGCGCCGTGCGCAAATCAGTATGCGCCTCGCCGCCGATGTTGACTATGCGCTGGCGTAAGTCATCGTCGGGCAGCATCGACCAGGCGCCCAGCTGCTGGAACAGGCGGCCCTGCATCTCGGCCGCCGCCGCCTTGGTGAACGTCAGGCACAGGATTTTTTGCGGCTTGGTATCGGCCAGCAACAGCCGCGCCACCCGATTGGCCAGGGTGTAGGTCTTGCCTGATCCGGCATTGGCCGCGACCCAGGCAGACACTTCGGGGTCGGACGCGACCATTGAGTCGTCGCGGATCATGTCTCGTCCCCGCCGCTGGCCGACCATTCGCGCACCCGCGCCAGATGATCGTAATCGCCTGCGCTCTCGAGATAGAGCGGCATCACACGCGGGTAATAGGGCGTTGTCTCCTGGTCAAACAAGGCAATGCGGCGCGTCAGCTTGGCGATAGCGTCCTCCGCCAACTGAGCGGCGTTGTTGATGGGGTGCGGCTTACGCGCGAGCTTCTCGTTGGACAGGCTGATATAGATCAGTTCCGTGGCATTCAGCTTGCCGATGCCGTCAAAACCGCCGCGCGCCAGCATGGCGGCCTCCAGCGGCAGCTGCGGCGACAGAAGTTCGGTCACCTGCGGTTTCGTAGGAATGGCGCCGCTCTTGTAATCGATGATCGCGGCGGTGCCGTCCTGGAGCACATCAATGCGGTCCGCGACTCCGCGCAGTTCAAAGGGGCCACCGGGCGCATTCAGGGTGATCTTGCCGTGCCGCTCCAGATGCGACTTGGCGATCATGTCGTGCCGGCTGCGCTCATGTTCGATGAATCCTCTGGCCGCGCCCTGGAATCGCGGCCGCCAAAGGGCCAGCGCCGCTTTGGGAACACCGGCATCCGCGAACGCTTGGTCGGCGATGGCGGCGAGCTGTTCCACCGCATCATCGGGCAACGCGCCGGGATATTTTTCGATAAATATCTGCAACGCCAGGTGCAGCGCCGTGCCGCGCTCGGGCGCGCCGATGGCTTCGTCCAGCGCATCCAGCGGCCGCAGCTTTAGCACATGCTTGGCATAGATGGCATACGGATCGCGCAGCCAGGTCTCGATCTCGGTCACCGACAGGCGGCGGGGGCGCAGCGCCACGTCCGGCGTGGGCGCGGGGCGCTTGAGACGCTCGTCCTGCTTGATGTCCATGAGTTGCGCCGCCAGCGCGGCATAATCCTGCGGCGGCGCCAGCGCGGCTTTCAGATTCAGCCCCTGGGTCAGTTGCTGCAGCCGTTGCAGCCAGCGCGAAGCAATGGTGGGCGTGCCCTCCGCCTTCAGGCTGCGGGTGAGCAGCACGTCAGGCCCGGCCGCCAGCATGGCGAAGTCGTGCGCGGACAGGCCGATGCTGCGTTCGGGCTGTTCCAACCCCAACGTGGTGCGCATGGGCCGCGAGAACCAGGGATCGGTGCCGGCACCTTGCGGCCAGGCGCCTTCGTTCAGCCCGCCCAGGATCGTCAGGTCGAAATGCTGCAGCCGTGCTTCCAGTGGCCCCAGAATGGCCAGGCGCGGATGACGCCCGAAGGCGGCGCGCACCGGCGTCTTCATCGCTAGGCTGCGGAACAAAGGCGGCCAGGAGCCGGGCTCGATGGGATCAAGACCTTCGGCAGCATCCTGCAGCGCTGCCACAAGTCCTGCCGCCGTCTCACCGTCGCTATTGGCCCAAAGGATGCAATCGGAAGCTTCGTCACAGGCCAGCGCTTCCGCAGCTATGATGTGTGCATCGAGCAGTGAAATAAGGGAAGTCTCTTTTTCCGCGAACAGCTTTTCCAGCGGCATCAGGATGGCGGCGATTTCGTGCCACCAGTCTGAAAGCTGCTTCAGCGCCTCGGCCGGCGGCGGGAACCGCGCGAGCGCGGCTTTCTCGATCGCAGTGGCGATGCCGGCAAGCCCCACATCGGGGCGCGGGCCACGCAGGCACCAGCGGTCCAGTTCGCGGGCGCGAGCGCGGAAGGTGGCGCTATCCTGGCCACGCCGGGCGAAGGGGTGTTTCAGAAGCGCCAGCAGCGGTACCGGCGCGAACTGCGCCTCGGCGGCTTCCGCCAGCAGGCACAGGAACGTGCCCGCGGCGGCATGGGCCAGCGGACGGCCGGCGGAATCGTCGATGGTCACGCCCCAGCGCGCCATCTCTGACGCCACGCGCCGGGCCAGGTTGCGGTCCGGTGTGACCAGCGCGGCGGTGCGCCCTTTTGTTTCCAACGCCTCGCGCAAGGCCAGCGCGATGGCCAGCGCTTCCTGCGCCGGATCGGCCGCCTCCACCAGCGCGATGTTTTTCAGACCTGCCGCGATGTCATCGCTGCCTTTCTCCGCCAGTGCCCGCCAGGCATCGGTGGTGGGCGCGGGCCGCAAGGTTTCGCGCAACAATGTCTCGCGTGCGGCATTGGGGCTGATGTCGCTCCAATCCTTCACATCTTCGCGCTCGGCACCCATGGTCTGCAGCACCTGCTTGAGACCAAATTGCGGGTGACCGGGATCGAGCTCCGACCAGCTTTCATCATCCAGCTCACGGTCCAGTCCCGGCAACACAACCGCGCCTTGGGGCAGGCGGGCGATCACCGCCAGCAACTCGGCGGTGGCGGGCAGCGAGCCGGTGGACCCTGCGGCGATCACAAAGCCTTGCGGCGGGTTGGTCTCCAGCCGCTTGGCTAGGTCGCGCATCGCCTGGGCGCGGCGGGCGGCAGGGTTGAGGACCTTCTCGTCCGCCAGGATGTCGGGCCATTGCTTGCGGATCAGGTCCAGGAAGCGGGTCACGCCTTCCCAATGCTCGGCCAGATGTTCCGGCGCCAGGTCTTTCAGCTTGGACAGGTCGCAGCCCTGATTTTCAACCTCGTCCATCACCTTGGCCAGGCTGTCGGCCAGCGCCGCGCTCTGGGCAAAAGACAATGTGCCGTCGCGTCCCGCGCGATCCCATTGCCGCACCAGCCGCGCCAGCAGCAATTGCCGCCGCAGGGGGGCAATGGCGGGCGCCAGTTCCAGGCCTTCGCTGGCGGCGTCGAACAACATCTCTTCTTCGTCGCTGTCGCCCAGCGGACGGAACTGCGGCAACAGCGCCGCCCCGCCCATGACGTGCGCAAAGGCATCGCCGAATCCGCGCGCCGCGCGCCGGGTCGGCAGGTAGATCACCGCCGAGGACAGGGCCAGCGGATCATCGCCGACGCGCGCGATCAGTCCCCGCGCCAGTTCCCGCGCGAAATGTGCGCTGGGGCGGATGCTGAAGACGGCGGGCTGCTTCAAGCGGGCGCCTTCAAATAGGCTTCGGCTTCGTCGCGGGCCTGGGGTGTTCCGACATGAATCCACACGCCATCCAGCAGGGTGCCGGACAACCGGCCCGCGGCGATGGCGCGGTCCCACATGACATTGGTGGAAAAGGCGCCGGCGGGCGCGCCTTCGAACATCCGCGGATGCACGATCTGCACGCCGGGATAGGCATAGTGTGGCGGGGCCGCTTCGCGGGCGCGTACAATTTTCTTGTCGGCGGTGAGGGCAAAATCGCCGGCGCCTTCATAGCCCAGCGCGGTCTTCATCTGCGCCAGCAGAAGCAATCCGTCCATACGAAATTCGTCCCAGGCCGCGATCATGGCGGGCAGGGCGGCGGTCTTGCCTTCCACCCAGATGGAATCGGAATTGATCACGAAGAAGGGTGTATTCCCGAAATGCGGCATCGCCTTGACCAAGCCGCCGCCGGTATCCAGCAGCTGCGCGGTCTCGTCCGAAAACACGATCTCGGCATCCAGGCGTTTGCTCAAATGATCGCGCAGCATTTGCGCCTTGTAGTGCAGGTTCACCACAATGCGGGTCACTCCGGCCGCCACCAGCCGGTCGATGGAATGATCTATCAGGGTCTTGCCGCCCACCATCACCAGCGGCTTGGGCCGGTCATCGGTCAAAGGGCGCATGCGGGTGCCGAGACCCGCGCCCATGATCATCGCGGCGGCAATCTTGCTCACTTGATCTCCAATGCGCGTTTATCTTGCGGAATCACCCGGTCATACCATGCGCGCAGCTCAGCCAGCGCCGGATGGGCCAGATCGCGGTCCAGATAGGTCCACAAGCGCGGCAGGAAAGCGAGATAGCGCGGCTTGCCGTCGCGTTTGTAGAGCCGGGCGAAGATACCCAGGATCTTGACGGTGCGCTGGGCCGCCATGACCGACACTTCGTGACGGAAAGCCTCCTGATCCAGCGCCATGTCCTGCGCCGCCATGGCGGCGAGGTAGTGCTGCGTGGCGACCTCCGCCAGTTCCGGCGACACGGTGCGCCGCGCGTCCTTGGTCAGTGAAATCAGGTCATAGGCGGGGCTGCCCGCCACTGCGTCCTGGAAATCAATCAGCCCGACGCGCTGAGCGCCCTCACGCTGCGGCAGCCACAACAAATTCTCGGCATGATAGTCGCGGTGCACGAACACCCGGCGGCCATTGCCGATGCCGGCCAGCGCGGCGCGCCACAGTTTGCGATGTTCTTCCACTTCCGCGCCCGTAGCCTTGCGGCCCAGCGCCAGCGGCAGGAACCATTCGGGCAACAGGTCGGTCTCGGCCACCAGCGCTGCCTGGTCATAGGCGAATAGCGGCTTGCCGGACGCCAGCGATGCCGGCGCGTCGCTGGCATGGATTTTCGCCAGCACTTCGACCGCGGCCTTGTACAACTCTTCTTCATCGCCGCCATCGGCCAGCACGTTCGCGAACAGCGCGTCGCCCAGGTCTTCCAGGATGACGAAACCCTGGGCGTGATCGGCGGCATAGATGTCCGGCGCCGCCAGACCTTGGCCGCGCAGCCATGCCGCCGCCGCGCCGAAGCGGGCGCAGTCGGCGCCGGCCAGCCGTGCCAGGGCGTTGTAGCCCAGCGCGCGGCGTTGCTCTTCGCTGGCATCGGACGGTGCGGTAGGGGCTTCGGCGCCTTGCGGCTGGTCCATCAGCATCGCCTTGCGGCCGCCCATCGTCAGCCGCGCATAGCGGCGGGTGGAAGCATCGCCGGGCAACGGCGCAACGGTCGCACCGCCCCAGCCGGACCGCGCCAGGAAATCCTTCATCGCAAGCTGGCGGTCAGTCATGCAAAGCGCTTCCCACTTCCCTGGCCCAGCGTCCCGGCCCGGTCAGCTTCGCCACACGGCCATCGCCGCTCAGGCTGAGCCGCACATGCAGCGTTTCAGGCGGCAAGGCTTCGGGCGCACGCTCCGGCCATTCCACCAGCACGGCGCCCTGGTCCAGCGCATCGTCGAAGCCCAGTTCCTGCATCTCGCGCGCGCTCTTGAGGCGATACAGATCGTAATGGGCCACCGGCGGTGCGGTGTTATAGTTCTGCACGATGGTGAAGGTCGGGCTGGGCACATCTTCGGCCACGCCCAGCGCCTGCAGGATCGCGCGTGCCAACGTTGTCTTGCCGGCGCCCAGGTCGCCCCACAGCGCCACGGCATCGCCCACGCCCAGTCCGCCCGCGATCGCCTTGCCCAGCCGTGCGGTGGCACCCAGGTCGGGCAGGGGAAATTCCTCCCGGAACGTGTCGCTGATTTGGGCCATATCCATCGCTTTTAGCCCGGCATTCGGGCCACAGGAAGGCCCCGGTTGTTCGCCATCCACCGCCGTGCTAACCCCGCGCCCGGATTACGGAAATCACGCGAAAAATGCCCGAAAACATCGTCATCATCGGCGCCGGACAGGCTGGCATCCAGGCCGTGGAATCGCTGCGCAAGGAAGGGTTCATGGGTCCCATTACGATGGTGGGCGACGAAGCCTATCCGCCCTATCAGCGCCCGCCGCTGTCCAAGGCGTATCTGCTGGGCGCCTTCGAGCGCGCGCGCCTGTTCCTCAAGGCCGACAATTATTACGCCGAGGCCGGCTGCGAACTGATCCTGAACACCAGCGCCAAGGCGATCCACCGCGCTGACCGCATCGTGGAACTGAATGACGGCAGGAAGCTGCCCTATGACAAGCTGTTGCTGGCGACCGGCGCGCGCGTGCGCAAGCTGCGCTGTCCCGGCGCCGACCTGCCGGGCGTGCACTATCTCAAGACCATCGCCGATGTGGACGGTCTGCAGGCCGTGTTCCAGGCCGGCAAGCGCATTGCCATCGTGGGCGGCGGCTATATCGGGCTGGAAGTAGCGGCGGTCGGCGCCAAGCGCGGGCTGGACGTGACGGTGTTCGAGGCGATGGACCGGTTGATGGCCCGCGCCGTGTCGCCGGTATTGTCGGACTTCTATGCGAAGGAGCATGAAAGGGCCGGCGTGAAGCTGATGCTGAAGACCGGCGTCGAAGCCTTCGAAGGCAATGGCAAGGTCGAGCGCGTCATCGCGGGCGGAAAATCCTATGATGCCGACATTGTACTGGTCGGCATTGGCGTGGTGCCGTGCGATGAGCTGGCAGTGGCGGCCGGCCTGGCCTGCAGCGACGGCATCGTGGTGGATCAGAATGCCCGCACTGGCGATCCCCATATCTGGTCGGCCGGCGACTGCACCCGCCATGTCGGGCGCGAAGGCCATGAGATCCGGCTGGAATGCGTGCAGAACGCCATCGACCAGGCCAAGCATGCGGCGCTGAGCATGGTGGACAAGCACAAGACCTACAGCGAAGTGCCGTGGTTCTGGTCCGACCAGTATGACCTGAAGCTGCAGATCGCCGGACTAGCACGTCCCACCGATACCCTGGTGCTGCGCGGCGATCCCGCTTCGCGCAAGTTCGCTGTCTTCCACTTGCGCGATGGCGCGGTCGCGGCGGTGGAAGCGGTGAATGCCGCGCCCGAATACATGATCGGCAAGAAACTGGTGGGCGAGGGCAAGAAGATCGCCGCCGAAACGCTGGCCGACACCTCCATCTCCATGAAGCAGATGGCGTGAAGTACAAGGTCACCTACATCGAGAATAGCGGCAAGGCCCACACGGTGGAGGTGGCCGACGGCTGGTCGCTTATGGAAGGCGCGGTCAAGCACCTGATCCCCGGCATCGACGCCGATTGTGGCGGGGCCTGCGCCTGCGCCACCTGCCAGGTCTATGTCGCGCCCGAATGGCAGGACAAGCTGCCGCCCAAGAGCGACATGGAAGAAGCCATGCTGGATTTCGCACCCGACGTGAAACCTGCCAGCCGCCTTTCCTGCCAGCTGCGCATGGGCCCTGAGCTGGACGGGATTGTGCTGCACCTGCCCAAGACCCAGCACGCATGAGCAAACCATGGCCAAGATGGGCGGGCGCCTGCGCGGGATCTGTCTTTGTCATCCTGTTCGTCTGCCTGCCGCCGCTGCACAAGGCCGGCTATCCGCTTGGGGCGCTGCGTTACCTGGTGGTGCCGGGCGCCATTGCCGGCGCCGTCGGCGCGGTTGCCGGCTGGGGCCTGGTGGTGGTGCGCAACCGCCTGATGATCCAGGGATAGGCCGGTTGCGATCGGCGCTTGCCGGTTTTCCGCCGGTCATGAGATAGTCGGCGCAAAGATCAACATCAGGGGAAACCATGCGTTCATTTTGCATCGCCGCCATCGCAGCCGGTCTGGTGTTTTCGCCCATTGCCTCGGCACAGCCGCTGGCGCCGGGAAAGCCGGCCGGCGTGAATGCGGCTCGCAATGGCGCCGGCACGGGCCTGCTGATCATTGGTGGCGTCGCGGTCGCCGCGGTCGTCGCCCTGGTGGCGCTGGGCAGCAACAGCAACAACACCACTGGCGTGCTGAACGTGGGCACGGCCTCCGGCACCACCAGCTGACATTTAGAGATAGGCTGTCTTGCGATCCGTGCTCTGCTCGGGATGCGGCTCGCCGTCCTGAATGCGGCGCGGCAGGTGGCAGCGCACCAGGGTGCCGTTGCCGGATTCGATTTCCACCCAGCCGTCATGCAGTTCCAGGAAGCGGTTGACCAGCGCCAGCCCCAGCCCTGCGCCAGCGCGCGCGCCGGACTGGCTCTTGGCCGAGAAACGCTCGAACACATTGGCCTTCACATCCGGTGACAGGCCCGGGCCATTGTCGGCCACCGCGATCTGCACATCCTCGCCCACGATCCTGGCCGACAGGGTGATGGTGCCGCCGCGCGGCGTGTACTTGAAGGAATTGGACAACAGGTTGAACACGATCTGGCGAATCCGGCGCGGATCGGCCAGGAAGCGGCCGGCATCGGCGGGCACGTCCAGGGTCAGCGACAGGCCCATCTTGGTGGCCCATTCGCGGGCATGGGTGGCGATGTCGGCGATCAGTTCATTGAGATCGATGCGTTCCAGTTCCAGCCGCAGTGCGCCCGATTCCACCAGTGCCAGATCGAGAATGTCGTTGACCAGGTTCTTGAGGGTGTTGCCGCCCTGCACGATGGCCTGGATATATTCTTCCTGCTGGGCGTTCAGCGCGCCGGGCACGCCCGAGGCCAAGTGCTCGGAGAAGCCCAATATGGTGTTCAAGGGCGTGCGCAATTCATAGGACACATGCTTGATGAAGTCCGACTTCAGGCGGTCGGCGGCTTCCAGGCCTTCATTGCGGTCGCGCAGCGCATTCTCGATGCGGAAACGGTCGGTGACATCGTTGAAGGTCACCAAGGTCGCGCCATCGGGCAGGGGCGCGGTGGACAGTGACAGGATGGAACGGTCCGAACGCTCGACATCGCCCAGGTCCCTTGCCGTGGCGCCCTGCACGATGGCCTGGATCAACTGGTCCCAGATGGCGCTGTCGCCGAACTTGTCGCGGGACAGCGCCGCGATGGTGCGCACATGCGGCTCGTCTTCTAGGTCTTCGGCTTCGAATTCCCAGATGCGGGAGAAAGCGGCATTGTGCAGCTTCAGCTTGCCGTCGGGACCGAACACTGCCACGCCTTCGCTCAGCGTATCCAGCGTTGCGGACTGCACCTTGATCAGGGTGTTAG
>CAIUTH010000279.1 GCA_903902075.1 uncultured Alphaproteobacteria bacterium | reverse complement strand
CTGGCCAGTGGCGGCGCAGGAGTTCCCGGCCTGGATGGACCGGAGCCACCCGGCCCGTAGCCGCTCGATCTCATCGACCGCATCACAAGCGGCCCGATAGTTGGATGGCATTGGCTCAGATGGCGTCGGCCCGCCGGGTTTTCGCCACGCCGCACCAAGTCGCAAGCGGGCAAGAAGATCGAAGGCGGTCGATTGCTGGGCGTGTTTGTCAATCATGCCGCACCTCGATTTGCACTAGCTCGTAGATCGCTACGAGCACCCAGGCGACCCCGAGGCACAGCACGACCAGCGAACACAGCCAGGGTGTCCAGTAGGGGTCGCGGATTAGCGACCAAGCGCGCCGTTTGGTGGTTTTGTTCTCGCTGGTCATGTGGCAGCCTCCCGCGCAGGGCAGGATTGCACAGTTCCGTGCTCGCCTTGCCATTCTGAGCGGTGGCACAACCCAATGGCATCGGCCCGCCAGTACAGAGCGGGAGCAGCCGGCTCCCACCCGCACATCACCACACCCTCTCGACTAGCGGGGTCAGGTTTGGCCAGCGGGCAGCCCATGCAAGGTGACGGCACCACAAACGCATCGGGGCCGCCGGGCCAGAGCGGGCCTATGTTGCGCCGGGTGGTTTTGGGGTCAGCCATTGGCGCCATCCTCTGCTGGGTCATCCACCACGGGCGCCGGCCGAACCGCGTCCCGCCACTTGTAGAGCGTGGACCTGCCCAACTTCAGCTTGGTGGCGACCTTGCTGATGGGCATTCCGGCCGCCAGCATCTCACGCGCCTGGGCCTGCTTCGCTTCGTCCAGCACGGTCTTCCGCCCGCCGATCCGGCCACGCACGCGGGCCGCAGCCAGCCCGGCCATGGTGCGCTCGCGGCCTAGCTCGCGCTCAAACTGAGCCATGGCGCCGAAGATATGGAAGATCAGCGTGCCCATGGGCGTGCTGGTGTCGATCGGCTGCGTGAGGCAGCGGAAGTGCGCCTCCTTCTGCTGGATGCGCCGAACCGTGAGAATCAGTTCTTCAAGGTTCCGCCCGAGCCGGTCCAACTTCCAGACCACCAGCACGTCGCCCTTCCGCAACGCCTTGATGGCGGCGGCCAGTTGCGGGCGCTTGGCCAGCGAGGCGCCGGAAGCCTTTTCCTCATAGATGCGGTTCTCCGCGACGCCATGCCCCCGGAACGCATCACGCTGGAGGTCAAGGTTCTGGTCCTCGGTCGAAACGCGAGCGTAGCCGAACAGGATGGGTGGATGGTCTGCCATAGCCTGTCTTCTACCGTTTCATGTGGCACAGGCGCCAGAGAAAAAAACACACCGTTTTCGATAATACATGTGGACACCGTTTGAAGGAACCTGATAGGGTGGTTCCACCAGACAGGAGATGCACCGATGAGCGCGATTAAGACCTTCCTGACCGAAAACGCGGCTTATCTCAGCGAGGGCAGCGCGGCGGCCATTGAGAGCATTCCCGATGCGGCGTGGCCGGCGCTGCTGGCTGGGGTCGAGGCGCTGGGCGGCGCTGAACCGGGCATCGACTGCAAGGTGGTGATCACGCACGAGACCCTGGCCGATTTCGATGCGGCCCGCATCGCCCACTGGTCCGAGCGCGGCGGCCGTAAGGAACTGACGCTCGCCGGCCTGCCCGCCGTCCACTTTGACCGGTTCCAGCTTCGCCGGGGCAGCCCGCGCCAGAATCAGGTTGTGATCGACCTCGGCGACCGCCGCGTCAGCCTCTACTGATCTTCTACCTAACCCCGGAGGCCAGCCATGTGCGTATCTGCTGCCGTATGGCGCGATGGAAAGCCCGTTGAATGGGCTGACGGCATCAGCGAGCTAGAGGCCATCCTGGGCGGCCCGCTGGTGCTGGATGAAGTTGGCTATGGCTCGGACCTGATCGCTCAGATACGCGCCGAGGG
>CAIUTH010000278.1 GCA_903902075.1 uncultured Alphaproteobacteria bacterium | reverse complement strand
GCCGCAGACGCAGAGGGAGCGGAGGAGCAGGGCGTAGCGCGCGTACATGGGCCCGGTCCAGAGGATGATGGCGACCGCCTCCTCGCGGCGCAGGCCGGGGCAGTGCCCGCCGTCCCTCTCCATGTACTCCCTCAAGCTCGTCGTCACGTCCCGGTCGACCGGGACGCCACCGTGACGATGCGGGCGCCGCGCTTGAGTTTGTTCAGCAGGATGTTGGTGATGACGAAATAGCCCATATGGTTCAGGGCAAAGGTCATCTCCAGCCCGTCCGCCGTTTCCTGCCGCTTGTTGAACAGCGCACCGGCATTGTTCACCAGCACATCGATCTGGGGTTCCTGCGCCAGGATACTACCCACGCGCTTCATCTCGGCCAGAGTCGAAAGATCCGCCATATGGACGGCATGGTCCGCATTGGGATTGGCCCTGCGCAGTGCCGCCATCGTGTCGTCGGCGCGCGCCTTGTCCCGCGCGGTGAAGACGATGCGCGCGCCCTGCTCCGCCAGGCGGATCGCGGCGACCTCGCCGATGCCCGAGGTGGCGCCCGTGATGATGACGGTCTTGCCCTGCATGGCAATACGCTGTCATTGCCGCGCACATCGCGCAAGCGCGGCGGTTTGCATTGCGGTTCTGCAATCCGTCTGCACAGAAAGACGGCGCGCCGCTTTTGTGACCAGAAACAAAAAGGCCCCCGCGCTGCGAGGGCCTTTTGCAATCAGAAATGAGGTTCGGACTTAGCCGACGATATCCAGGTCACGGAAGAAGAACTTGATCTCGTTGGCGGCGGTTTCCGGGGCATCCGAACCATGGACCGAATTGGCCTCGATCGATTCGGCGAATTCCTTGCGGATGGTGCCGGCCGCAGCATTGGCCGGGTTGGTCGCGCCCATCACGTCGCGGTTCTTCTGGATGGCGCCTTCGCCTTCCAGCACCTGCACCACCACGGGACCCGAGATCATGAAGCTGACCAGATCCTTGAAGAAGGGGCGCTCCTTGTGGACGCCGTAAAAGGCTTCGGCATCGGCCTGCGACAGGCGCAGGCGGCGGCTGGCGACGACCTTCAAACCGGCTTCCTCGAACTTGGCGATGATCTTGCCGGTGAGGTTCCGGCGCGTCGCGTCCGGCTTGATGATCGAAAGGGTGCGCTCGACGGCCATTGGGGACTCCAAAACGTTGAATTCGGCGGGGTTATGCAATGGGTTTGCGCCCAGAGCAAGCATCGTTATAAGGCCCCACAAATGCTGGCGATTGACAACATCACGGTGCGGATTGCCGGGCGGGAAATCCTGTCCGGCGCCACCGCCAACCTGCCTGCGGGCCGCCGCATCGGGCTGGTGGGACGCAACGGCGCGGGCAAATCCACCCTGTTCAAGGTGATCCTGGGCCAGTTGCACCAGGATGAGGGCGAAGTCAGCTGGCCCAATGCCTGGCGGGTGGGCGCGGTGGCGCAGGAAGCCCCCGGCACCGATACCAGCCTGCTGGACACCGTGCTGGAAGCCGATCCCGAACGCCTGGCGCTGCTGGCGGAAGCCGAGCATGAGACCGACGGCCACCGGCTGGGCGACATCTACCACCGGCTGGAAGCGATCGATGCGTACACCGCGCCGTCGCGCGCCGCTGAAATCCTGGCGGGACTGGGCTTCTCCTCCGAAGACCAGCTGCGTCCCTGCAAGGAATTCTCCGGCGGCTGGCGCATGCGCGTGGCGCTGGCCGCCATCCTGTTCTCGGCGCCCGATCTGTTGCTGCTGGACGAACCGACCAACTATCTGGATCTGGAAGGCGTGCTGTGGCTGGAGAACTTCATCCAGAAATATCGTGGCACCATCCTGATCGTCAGCCATGACCGCGATCTTCTGAACACCGGCTGCGAATTCATCCTGCATCTGGAGCGCGGCAAGCTGAAGCTCTACACCGGCGGCTATGACACCTTCATGGCGACAAGGGCCGCGGCGCGCGCCAACGACATGGCCTTTGCCAAGAAGCAGGAAGCCGCCCGCGCCCACATGCAGAAGTTCGTGGACCGCTTCAAGGCGTCCGCCGCCAAGGCCGCCCAGGCGCAAAGCCGCATGAAGATGCTGGCAAAGATGGCCAGCGTGGAAGTGCCGCCCGACGAGCATGTTGCGCCCATCCGTATTCCGCAGGCCACGCCCGCCTCGCCGCCGCTGATCACCATGGACCGCGCCAGCGTGGGTTATGAGCCGGGCAAGCCGATCCTGGCCGGCATGTCGTTCCGCTTCGATCCGGAAGACCGCATCGCGCTGCTGGGCAAGAACGGCAACGGCAAATCCACCATGGCCAAGCTTCTGGCCGGCAAGCTGCAAGTGATGGGCGGGGAGTTCACGCCGGCGCGCAAGCTGGTGATCGGCTATTTCGCCCAGCACCAGGCCGAGGAGCTGGATACCACGGTGTCTCCCATTCTCACCCTGCAGCGCATGCGTCCCAAGCTAACTTTGGAACAGGTGCGCACGCAGCTGGGCGGCTTCGGCTTTTCCGCCGATAAGCAGCAGACCCAGGTCGGCAAACTGTCCGGCGGCGAGCGCGCGCGGCTGATGCTGGCGCTGGCGACCCTGGACAAGCCCAATCTTCTCATTCTCGACGAGCCCACCAACCATCTGGACATCGACGCCCGCAACGAACTGCTGACGGCATTGAATGATTTCGACGGCGCCGTGATCCTGGTCAGCCATGACCGCCGCCTGCTCGAAGCCACTGCCGACCGGCTGCTGCTGGTGTCGGACGGCCATGTCACGCCATTCGAAGGCGATCTCGATGACTACCGCAAGTTCCTGCTGAGCGGCGACAATGCACCCACGCGCCGCCCCCCGCCCGAAGCCAAAGTGAACAAGGACGAGGTCCGCAAGGACAAGGCCGAGAAGCGCCAGAACCTGAAACCGCTGAAGGACAAGGTGAACGCGGCCGAACACCAGATCGCCGACCTGACCGCCGAGATCGCCAAGCTGGACAAGGCGCTGTCCGATCCCCTGCTGTTCACCAGGGACCCCGCCAAGGCGGCATCCGTGGCCAAGAAGCGCGCCGATGCCGTGCGCAAGCTGGCCACGGCGGAAAAAGCCTGGGTGGCCGCCAGCGAAGCTTACGAAAACGCCAATGCTTGAGGGGGCTTGCAGGCCCAAAGGCATGCATTAGGCTGGCGTTCCCATGACCGACGACCGATTTTATGAACGGGCCGGCCCCTTCTCGCTGGCGGACATTGCCGCCCGCATCGGCGCCGAGCCGGAAAAGGGCGCGCCCGACATCAAGCTGCGCGACGTGGCGGCACTGGAAAGCGCCGAGCCGGGCGACATCTCGCTGTTCAGCGATTCCAAATATGCCAACGCCTTTGCCGTCACCAAGGCCAGCCTGGTCATCACCTCCGACAAGCTGGCCAAGCTGCCGCATGGCGTGACGTTGCTGGTGGTGCCCAATCCGCGACTGGCCTTTGCCCAGGTGGGCCACAATGTGCGCATCGGCCATCACAGTTTGCTGGTGGCGCAGGTCGGCATCGGCGGCTCGACCAGCGTGGGTCCCATGGTGCTTATCGGCGGCCAGGTCGGGATCAGCGATCATCTTACCATTGGCGCGGGCGCGCGGCTGGCGGCGCGGTCCGGTGTTACCCGCGACATCAGCGCCGGCGAACGGGTGGGCGGCTATCCGGCGCGCCCACTGAAGCGCTGGCATCGCGAGACGGCACTGCTGGCCAAGATGGCCAAGCCCCAAAAGACGGACGAACAAGAACAAGCAGAATAGGAGCCGTCATGGTCCAGGCGCAGCTTTCCCGCATCCTGCCGAAGCTGCACTGGCGGCTGATGCCAGTCCTGTTGATGATGTACGTCATGGCGTTCCTGGACCGGGCCAATATCGGCTTCGCCAAGGCCGGTTTCCAGGCCGATGCCGGAATCGGCAATGCCGCCTATGCCTTCGGCGCCGGCGTGTTCTTCGTGGGCTATGCCCTGCTGGAAGTGCCGTCCAACCTGATGCTGCACAGGTTCGGCGCGCGCATCTGGCTGGCGCGCATCATGGTGACCTGGGGCCTGGTGTCGGCCGCCACCGCCTTCGTGCACAGCCCCGTCAGCTTTTATGCCATCCGCTTCCTGCTGGGCATCGCCGAGGCCGGTTTCTTTCCCGGCGTGATCTATTATCTGACCTTCTGGTATCCGTCGGCGGAGCGAGCGCGTTCCATCGGGCTGTTCTATTACGGCGCGCCGCTGGCACTGACCTTTGGCGGACCGCTGTCGGGCTTGCTCGTCGCGCATGACGCATTCGGACTGCATGGCTGGCAGGTGATGTTCATCATCGAAGGCCTGCTCGCCTCGCTGGGCGGCATCTCGGTGCTGTTCCTGCTCAAGGACAAGCCAGCGAAGGCCGGCTGGCTGACGGCGGATGAGAAACAGGTGCTGGGCGCCGAACTGGCCAAGGACGATGCCGTGCGCGAGACGCCCAGCGTGTGGCGCACCTTGGCCGATCCGCGGGTGCTGTTTTTGTCCCTCGTCTATTTCCTTTTGGAAATGGGCTTTTACGGCCTGACATTCTTCCTGCCCGCCCAGGTCAGCCGCTTGCTGGGCAGCAGCATGGGGCTGGAAGTGGGTTTGGTGTCCGCCATTCCGTGGTTCTGCTCGCTGGTGGCCGTGACCATCATTCCGCCCTGGTGTGACCGCAAAGGCAACTCGCGCGGCATCGGCGCGCTGTCTCTGGCGATTTCCGGCGCGGGCCTTGCGGTGTCGGCGCTGACCGGCTCTCCGCTGGTGGCGCTGATCGCGCTCAGCGTGGCAGCCTGCGGCTTGATCGTGTCGCCGGCCCTGTTCTGGACCCTGCCCACCGGATTGCTCGGCGGCGCGGCCGCTGCGGGCGGCATCGGCCTGATCAACTCCATCGGCAATCTTGGCGGCTTTGCCGCGCCGAACCTGCGCGCCTGGCTGGATGCCCTCTTTGCCAACAACAGCGCCGGACTTCTGGGATTGGGCGCGGTCTGTGTGCTGGGTGCGGCGTGCTTTGCCTTCGCCCCGCGCCGGTCAGCGCAGGTGTGATTTAGCGATAGACAGCCATTCCTTCTGACGGGAACGGTAGTAGCCCGGCGCACCTTTCACCGACTTAATGATTTCACTGAACAGCCCCTGGGCGCGGTCATTCTGACCCATACTTTCCAGCAAGAGACCGAAACGGGCACGCGCTTCCTCGCCGGGATAGCGGGCCACCACTTTTTCATACTGCGCCACCGCTTCGTCATTCTTGTTCTGTAGCGCTAGCGCCCGGGCGTAATCCAGCTCGGCATCGGCATCGAACGCCGCCAGGTCTTCCTTTTTCAGCTGCACGAACAGCGCTTCGGCTTCAGCGCCCTGCCCCGCCAGCATGCGGGCGCGGCCCAAACCCTTCAGCAAGGTGGGATCGGACGCGCCCAACGGACCCTGCATGGCGCTTTCATACAATTCGATGGCCTCGGCGAAGAAACCGCGCTTGACGCTCTCCTCGGCCAGCGCCCGCTTGGCATCGACCGAACCCACCAGCTCGACCTGTTTCTTCTTCTCGCGATAACCGCGCCCCGGATCGGCCGCCTGGGCGACGCTGCCCCGGAAACGGCGCATGCCGTGGCTGTTCAGCAAGTCGGGAATGACCGCGAAGATCAGATAGCCCAGCCAAACCGCGATGGTGCCCAGCGGCGGATAGAGAAACGAGCCAAGCCCCAGGGCCGCCAGCCACATGGGCGACTTGCCGTTGCGGATGGCATGATAGGCCACCGCCAGACTGATCAACAGAAATACGATCGTGTATTCGCTGATGCCGAACATTCAATTCTGCTTTTCAAATTTCCCGGAAGGCGTTTCCTTCCAGTAGGTCACATCATGCCCGGCGGCCTTGGCCTCTTTCCATGCCGCGCGGGCGCCTGCAAGGGCCGCTTCATCGCGGCCGTCGAACAGCATCACCACGCGCGCCAGATCGGAAAGGCCGGCCCAGTCGCTTGGCTGCGCCCCGCCGACATAAAAGACGATCTGGGCGGAATTGGGATTGCCCTCTTCAACGCTGATCAGAACCGGCTGGCCCGCCGCGTCGCCATCGCCGGCCTGGGAATGGGGCAGAAAGCTCTGGTCGTCATAGGTCCACAGCAAGGTATCCAGCGCATCGGACCGCTCGGCCGAATCGGTGCGGATCGCCGCCCGCCAGCCGCGCTGCAGGGACTTCTCCACCATGCCGGGCAGCACGTCTTCCAGCGCGCGGCGCTCAAGATGATAGAATAGCGTCTCGGTCACGACTCGTAATGTTCCTTCATGAGCCGGTTCAGCAATCGCACGCCCCAACCCGTGCCCCAGCTGGGAATGGTGACCTTCTGCTCACCGTCCTGCCAGGCGACCCCGGCGATATCCAGATGTGCCCACACCGTGTCCTTCTCGATAAAGCGCAGCAGGAACTGGGCAGCGGTGATGGCGCCGGAATTGGCGCCGCCGATATTCTTCATGTCGGCGATCTTGGAGCGGATCATCTTGTCATAGAAGGGATCGAGCGGCAGCTGCCACACCCGCTCGCCGGTATGGCGGCCCGCCGCCTGGATGCGCGACACGATCTGGTCGTCGTTGGAGAAGACGCCTGCATGTTCATAACCCAGTGTGGCAACAATGGCGCCCGTCAGGGTCGCCAGGTCGATCACCGCCTTGGGCTTGAAGCGGCGTTGCGTGTAGGTCAGCGCATCGGCCAGCACCAGCCGGCCTTCGGCATCGGTGTTCAGCACCTCGATGGTCTGGCCTGACAGCGATGTCAGCACGTCATCGGGGCGGAACGAGGTGCCGTCCGGCATATTCTCCACCAGCCCGATCACGCCCACGGCATTGACCTTGGCCTTGCGCGTCGCAAGCGCCAGCATGGTGCCGGTGACGGCGGCAGCGCCCGCCATGTCGCCTTTCATGCCCTGCATGCCGGCGCCGACCTTGATCGACAACCCGCCGGAATCGAAACACACACCCTTGCCCACCAGCGCGATCGGCTTGACGGATTTCTTGCCACCGTTCCATTGCATCACCACCAGCTGGCTTTCGCGCTCACTGCCCTGGCCCACCCCCAGCAGCGCACCAAAGCCCTGCTTCTTCATTTCGGCTTCGCCCAGGATTTCGACCTTCACGCCCAGCTTGCTCAGCTGCGCCCTGGCGCGGCGCGCAAACTCGGCCGGGTACAACACATTGGGCGGCTCATTCACCAGGTCGCGCGCCAGGAATATGCCATCAGCCACCGCCGCCAGGCCCACATAGGCCTTCTTCGCTGCGTCCACCTCGGACGTGACGATGCGCAGCGTCTTCAGCTTCTTCTCATACTCGTCCAGGTTGCGGGTACGGTACTTGTCGAAGGTGTAACTTTTCAACTTGGCGCCGAACGCCAGATGCGCGGCAAGTTCGCCCTTCTTGACCTTCGCACCCTTAGGCACATCGACTTCGATGCGCGCGCTGCTTTCGCCCACCGTATGCAGGCGAGCCACGATCTGCGCGCCCAGCGTCTCCAGCCCCTTCTCGTCCAGCGATTCCGGCTTGCCCAGTCCCGCCAGGATCAGGCGCGACACCGCCATGCCGGCCGGCGCCACCACCTCCAGGATCTGGCCGGACTTGCCGCTGAAGCGCGAGACTTTCAGGGCTCTTGCGATGGCGCCGCCACTGGCCTTGTCCAGCCGGACCGCCGCCGGCAGCAGGGCGCTGCCTTCCGCCGCCGCGACCACCCAGGCACCCCCTTCACGGGCTGTGACATTGCTGGGCGCAACAAAGGAAATCTGCATGCTATATCTCCGGGCAAGGACGGGGTATTTTGGCGAAAATCCTAGTTCTGATGCTAGTTTAGGTCGAATCCGCGCCGACCTCCAACAAGGGGCCCACAAGGCCATGCCAGACCCGCGCCCCGACGCGCCCCTGCCAGCCCCGGCACGCAAGGCACGCAGAGCCGGGTGGCTGCGTCCGCCGAGACTGTCGGTCTATATCCTGACCCAGCTGCTGGGCCCGGTGGCGGTGCTGACCCTGCTGCTGACCAGCGTCATCTGGCTGGTGGCGATCCTGCCGCTGCTGGACCTGGTGATCAATCGCGGCCAGTCGGCGCCGACCTTCCTTTATCTCATCCTGCTGTACCTGCCGACGCCGCTGGCGATCATCATGCCGATCGCTTTTTTCTTCGCCGCCCTTTTCACCCTGCACCGCCTGCAAGGCGACAGCGAGCTGATCGTGATGGCGTCCGCCGGCTATTCGCTGCGCCAGCTCGCGGCGCCGGTGCTGGCCTGCGCGGCCATCACCATGGTGCTGACTTACGCCTGCGTTCTCTATCTGATGCCGGCGGGGCAGCGGGCCCTGCGCGACAAGGTGCTGGATATCCGCGCCGACATGGCGGGCGCACTGCTCAACGAAGGCGAGTTCAATCCCGCCGCGCCCGGCCTGACCGTGTTCCTGCGGCAGCTGGGCAGCAATGGCGAGATCAAGGGCATCCTGGTGCACAACAACCAGGACCGGAAGCGGCCCATCACCTACATCGCCGAGAAGGGAATTCTGGCCCAGACGCCCGCAGGCACGCGCCTCATCATGCTGGACGGCACCATCGAGATCAGCGCGCAAGGCGGCAAGCAGCTGCAAGTGCTGCACTTCGAGCGCGACACGGTCAATCTGGATCAGTTCGCCGCGCCCTCGCGCAACACCCTGCGCAAGATCGACGAGCGCTCGCTGAGCGACCTGCTCTGGCCACCAGAAACCCAGGGCGTCACCGACCGCATCCGAAACCAGTTCTTCGCTGAGGCGCACAATCGCCTCTCCCAGCCGCTTTACTGCATCGCCTTTGCCCTGATCGCGCTGGCGGCAGTGATGCGCGGCCGGCGCCAGCGCGGCAGCATCGCCTTGCGCCTGACCATGGCCAGCCTGGCGGCGGCGGGCCTGCGCATTGCCGGTTACGGCGTGATGGGCGTGGCGCAGCACAATCAGGCGCTGGTCATTGTGTTTTATCTTTTGCCGCTGCTGGGTACAGCCGGCGCCATCGCGGTGCTGGCGGGCTATTCGCCCTCTTCCCTGCGCGAACACTTCAAGGTGCAGACGGCATGAGCTGGTCCTGGACCCTTTACCGCTATCTGGCGATCCAGTTCCTGCTGGGCGTGACGGTGGTCTATTCCCTGTTCCTGGCCCTGGCCTTTTCCATCGATGTGGTGGACCTGCTGAACCGTACCGCCGGGCACAATGTCTCGACTTCGGTGGCGATCGGCATGGCCGTGCTGCAACTGCCGGACCTGGGCCAGAAGATGCTGCCTTTCGCCATCCTGCTGGGCGGGGTGTTCACCTTCGTGCGCCTGTCGCGTTCGCGCGAACTGGTGGCGACGCGCGCCGCCGGTGTTTCGGCCTGGGATTTTCTGTTGCCGCCGCTCACCGTTTCGGTGCTGATCGGCGTGGCCACAGTCACCCTGTTCACCCCCATTTCGGCGCGCATGTTTTCGGAGTTCGCAGGTCTGGAAGCGCGCTACGTCAAGGGCGAGGAAAGCCAGCTCTCGGTCTCGATCAACGGGCTGTGGCTGCGCCAGGGCGATGTTCACCAGCAATCGGTGATCCATGCCCTGCGCGTCGCCCAGCAGGGCGAGCATCTGGAAAATGTGCTGGTGCTGCTCTATGGCGCGAACGACAAGTTCCAGGGCCGCATCGACGCCAAGTCGGCGCAGCTGGGCGACCATGTCTGGACCTTGAACGATGCCTGGGTATCGGGCCCGGGCGGCACGCCGGTCCATCATGACAGCTACACCCTGCCCACCACCCTGACGCCGGAACAGATTGTGGAAAGCTCCACCGCGCCCGATGCCCTGTCCTTCTGGGACCTGCCCGGTTACATCCGCGCCGCCCAGGCCGCGGGTTTCTCGGCGTCGCGCTATCAGCTTTATCTCTACAACCTCTATGCCCTGCCCGCCCTGTTCGCGGCCATGGTGTTCATGGCGGCCAGCTTTTCGCTGCGCCTGGGACGCGAGGGCGGCGTGGCGAAAGTCATTCTGCTGAGCGCCGCCTGCGGCTTTGGCGTCTATTTCTTCCAGGACCTGACCACCGTGCTGGGCCGGTCAGGCGCGGTGCCGCTGCTTCTGGCGGCGACGGCGCCGGCGCT
>CAIUTH010000277.1 GCA_903902075.1 uncultured Alphaproteobacteria bacterium | reverse complement strand
GGCCGTCTGCCGGCCGAAACCCGCGCCTATGTCGGCGGCATCACCCGCAGCCTGAAGGTCGCCAGCGCGGCCGACGTGGTGAAGCTGACCCGTCCCGACGGCGCGGCGGTGAAGATCGATGTGGCCAAGGTCACGGCCGTGCGCGCCGCCCAGCCGGGCGAATATGCGGGCAGCGTCAAGGCCGTGCTGATCCTGGGCAAACACAAGCGCCAGGGTGTGCGCGAAGAGGTCCATGTCGCGACCGCCGCCATCCGCAGCGTTGGCGGCTTGATCTAGCGCGCACCCGCCAGCCGGGTAATATCGTCCCGTTATTTTGCGGGGACGGTTATGCGCAACATTATATATGTCACTCTGTTGCTGGGCGCAGCCGTGCCCGCGCTGGCGGGCCCGTTCGATGCCCCCAGCACCTTGCCTTACCAGGCGCCGCGCTTCGACCTCATAAAGGACAGCGACTACCAGCCGGCCTTCGAGGCGGGCATGAAGCAGCAGCTGGCCGAGATCGCGGCTATCGCGGGCAACAAGGACGCGCCCACATTCGACAACACCATCGTGGCGATGGAGCAGTCGGGCAAAATGCTGGAGCGGGTCAACAACGCCTTCTTCGGCGTGGTGCAGGCCAACACCAATCCCGCGCTTGATAAAGTGCAGACCATCGAGGCGCCCAAGCTGGCGGCGCACAATGATGCGATCTATCTCAACCCCAAATTGTTCGCGCGGGTAAAGACGCTGTACGACCGCCGCGCCGCGCTGAAGCTGAACCCCGAAGCGCTGCAGGTGCTGACGCTTTATTACCGCCAGTTCGTCCATGCCGGCGCCAACCTGTCGGACAAGGACAAAACTCGGCTGCAGCAGATCAACAAGCAGGACGCCAGCCTGGAAACCGATTTCCAGCAGAGGCTGGTGGCGGGCGCCAAGGCTGGTGCGCTGGTGGTGAGCGACAAGGCGCAGTTGGCAGGTTTGTCGGATGCGGAAATCGCCAATGCGGCGCAGGCGGCCAAGGGGCGCAAGCTTGATGGCAAATACGTCCTGCCGCTGCAGAACACCACCCAGCAGCCGTTACTGACGTCGCTGTCGGATCGCGCCACGCGCGAGAAGCTGTTCCATCTCAGCTGGACCCGTACGGAGAAGGGCGACAAGAACGACACCCGCGCCATCATCGCCCAGCTCGCCATGATCCGCGCCGAGAAGGCCAAGCTGCTGGGCTATCCCAACTATGCGGCCTATGTGCTATACGACCAGATGGCCCAGACGCCGGCGGCGGTGGACAAGTTCATCCGCCAGCTGACGCCGGCCACCCGCGCCAAGGCGGCGGAAGAAGCCAAATTGATCCAGGCCGCCATCGACAAGGACGGCAAGCATTTCGATCTCAAGCCCTGGGACTGGCAGCGTTATGCCGAAAGGGTGCGCAAGGCGCGCTACGATCTGGATGAAGAGGCGCTGAAGCCCTATTTCGAATTGCACAAGGTGCTGGAGGATGGCGTCTTCTATGCAGCGACCAAGCTGTACGGCATCACCTTCAAGAAGCGCACCGATATCCCGGTCTATCATCCCGATGTGATGGTGTATGAAGTTTTCGACCAGGACGGCTCGAAACTGGGCCTGATGTATTTCGATTACTTCAAGCGCGACAACAAATCCGGCGGCGCCTGGATGAGCAATTTTGTCGGTCAGTCAAAACTGCGGGCTACCCGCCCCGTGATCTACAATGTCGCCAACTTCACCAAGCCCGCGCCGGGCGCGCCGGCGCTGATCAGCTTCGACGATGCCAGCACCATGTTCCACGAATTCGGCCACGCCCTGCATGGCCTTTTCGCCGACCAGACTTATCCGCTGGTGTCGGGCACCAATGTGGCGCGCGACTTTGTCGAATTCCCGTCCCAGTTCAACGAGCATTGGGCGCTGTATCCAGACGTGCTCAAGCATTACGCCGTGAACTACAAGACCGGCGCGACCATTCCGCAAAGCCTGGTGGACAAGATCAAGGCTTCGGAGAATTGGGGCCAGGGTTATGCGCTGGGTGAGCTTCTGGCTGCCTCGCAGCTGGACATGCAGTGGCACACCTTGCCGCCCGGCACATCCAGGCAGGATGTGGACGCGTTCGAGATCCAGGCGCTGAAGAATACCGGTACCGATTTCCCCAATGTGCCGACGCGCTATCGCTCCAGCTATTTCCTGCACATCTGGGCCAATGGCTATGCGTCCGGCTATTACGCCTATCAATGGACGGTGATGCTGGATGACGATGCCTATTCCTGGTTCACCGCCCATGGCGGGCTGACCCGGGCCAATGGCCAGCGCATCCGCGACCTGATCCTGTCGCGCGGCCATACCCTGGATTACGGCCCTATGTTCAAGGCCTTTTATGGCAAGGACCCCGATATCGGTCCCATGCTGGAGCATCGCGGGCTGGTGCCGCCCAAGTAAGCGCCGTCCGCGCGGAGAATTGGCCGGGACGCTTTTACCGTCGCGGAGATGCGCGCCCGAGCCCTTCAACCTGGAACGGCTATGCGCCCTGGCAGCGGAGATCACCGCCTAGCCCTTCTTCTTTTTGGTCTTCTTCCTCGGGACGTGACGAATTCATAACCGGCGAAGCAAAGCCCGGTTCCAGCGGGGGCTCCCAGACACTGGCGGAACCAGCGCCAGTTCCCTTATAGAAGGCGCTATGAGCAAGGCGGCTTTCATCGCGGGCGACTGGGGCACAAGCCGCTTGCGGCTTTTCCTGTGCGATGAACGCGGGCATGTGCTGGCGCGGGGCGAAGGCGAAGGCGCTTCAGTCCCCGACTGCGGCGGGCGGTTCGCTGCCGCGGTGGCGGCATGGGACAAGGCGCATGGCGTGTTGCCGGCGGTCTTGGGCGGCATGGTGGGATCGACCATCGGCTGGAAGGAAGTGCCGTACCAGAAATGTCCGGCCAAGCCGGACGCCATCGCCGGTGCGGCGCTGCGTTTTGAATCGGGGGGGCGCGCCATCGCCATCCTGCCGGGCCTGTCCTGCACCGGAAAGACCGGCGCGCCGGACGTCATGCGCGGCGAGGAAACACAGATTCTGGGCGCACTGCGCCTGCGGCCTGAGCTATCAAAGGGCCGCCATATTTTCTGCATGCCCGGCACCCATGTGAAATGGGTGGTGGTGGAGGACGGTGCGGTAGTCCAGTTCCAGACGGCGCTGTCGGGCGAATTGTTCGAACTGGTGCGCCGCCACAGCGTGTTGGCGCGCGACAGCGGCGAGGTGGATGCGAACAGCCCCGCCTTTGCCCAGGGGCTGGATTTTGCCCGCGCCAATGAAGCGGCCGATCTGCTGCATCTTCTGTTCAGCACCCGAAGCCGCGTGGTGACTGGGCAAATGCCCAAGGCGGATGCCGCCTCCTATTTATCGGGACTGGTGCTGGGCAAGGATATTGGCTCGGCGCGGACCTTGCTGGACCTGAAAAGCCCGGTCCAGCTGATCTGCACCCCAGGCCTGGCGGCGCTTTATGCCAAAGTGTTGCAGGCCTATGATCTGACCAGCGCCGTGATCGACGGTGATGAAGCGGCCCTGGCGGGCCTTGTCCATGCCCATGCGGAAATCTTCTCATGAACCCTGATGCCCTGCTGACCGAACTGCCCATCGTGGCCATCCTGCGCGGCGTGACGCCATCGCGGATTCTGGGCGTGGCCGAGGCGATCTTCGGCGCCGGCATCCGCGCCATCGAAGTGCCGCTGAATTCTCCGGACGCCTTCACCAGCATTGAAAGCCTGGCGAAGGAATTTGGTGACCGTTGCCTGACCGGCGCAGGCACCGTGCTGACGGTTGCCCATGTCGACAAAGTGGCCGCCGCGGGCGGCAAGCTGCTGGTGACGCCCAACACCAACCCGGCCGTGATCGCGCGCGGCGTTGAAAAAGGCATGACGGTGATGCCCGGCTTCTATACGCCCAGCGAAGGCTTTGGCGCGCTGGCGGCCGGCGCCAAATATCTCAAGCTGTTTCCAGCCGCCACCGCCGGCACCGATCACTTGAAGGCCATGCTGGCGGTGTTTCCCAGGGGCCAGCCGGTCTATGCCGTGGGCGGGGTCGGCGCGGGCAACATGAAGGAATGGCGCTGGGCAGGCGCCACCGGTTTTGGGCTGGGCTCGGAACTGTTCAAGCCGGACTTCAGCGACGAAGACATCGCCACGCGCGCGCGCCAGATGGTCGCCGCGTTCAAGGCTGCCAACTGAGCGTGCCCTCATGCTTCGGCATGACCAGCATGAGGACTTCCTCACCCTGAGCTTGTCGAAGGGTGAGGCTACCAATTCGTGTAGGAGCCGTCCGGGCGCTTGTTGATCTGGATCGGCGCGTAATGCTCCGTCCAATCGCCGACCTGCTGCAGCTTGCTGGTGTCCAAGGTCACGCCCAGGCCTGGGCGCTCGTTGGGCCACAGCTTGCCGTTATGGAAGTCATAGGCCTGCGGCAGGTACGGCCAGGGCTGGCGGCCGGCGCTAGTCATTTCCATCAGCGCGATCACGCTCGTTGCCGTCAGGCAATGCACCAGGGCGGTTTCGCCGATCGGGCCGGTGAAGTGCGGAATCATGCCGCAATAATGCGTCTCGCACAGGGCGGCGATCTTCATGTATTCGGTGATGCCGCCGACGTTCGGCACGGTGCAGCGGGCGAAATCGATCAGGTTCTGTTCGATCAGCGGGCTCATTTCCCACTTCACACCATAGATTTCACCCACCGCGATCGGCACCCGCAGGCGCGGGCGCAAGGTCTTGTAGATCTCGATATTCTCGCCGCGGATCAGGTCTTCGCAGAAGAAGGGCCGCAAGGGTTCCAGCGCGGTGGCCAGGGTGACGGCGTCCTGCGGGTCCATGGTGCCGTGGAAGTCGATCGCCCAGGCGCCATCCTTGCCGACGCCTTTGCGGATCAGCTGGCAGTCCTCGATGGTCTGCTCCACGGCACGGAAGCGGTCGAACTCCTTGTTCTCGCGCACGCCGGTGCGATAGGCGCGGAAGCCTTCGGCGATGCAGGCGCGCGCCGCATCTTCCAGCGTGCCACCCTTGGGCGTGGGATAAGAGGTGGCATAGCATTCGACATAGTCGCGGCTCTTGCCGCCGAGCAGCTGCCACACCGGCACGCCCAGCGCCTTGCCTTTCAGGTCCCACAGCGCCACGTCCAGCGCGCCCAGCGAATGGGTCTTTTCCCGGCCGGCGGGATAGAAATAGGCGCGCTCCATCACCTGCCACAGATGCTCGATGCGGAACGGGTCTTCGCCGATCAACAGGCCCGCGACCTGTTCCATGGTCGAAGGCTCGCCGCCTTCACCGATGCCGATCAAGCCACTTTCGGTCTCGATGGTGACGATGTTGGTGGACTGGTTGAAGGTCGGCTGATGGATGTTGGGACGGCCCGCCGCATCGGTGGGCGTCTTGTAGTAGCGGATGCGCTTGATCTTGTCCTTCGGCAGGCCAAGCGCGAAGGCATCGGGCGCCGTCCACAGCGCGGCGGCAGCAGTGCCCAGCATGCCCGTCATCAAGGTGCGGCGGTCCATCGTCATCTCCCCGGTAATTTTTTGGCTATTTATGGTCAGGTCAGGTTGCAGACCCAACCCTTGTTGGCGTCGCAATACCACAGCACGCCATCCTTGATGTCCAGCCCGTGCACGGACGGATCATTGGCCTTGTCCAGCACGATCTTGGCGATAATGGCGCCGTCACTTTTTTGCAGCTTGTAGATTTCCGCTTCGTCGGCGCCCACGCACCAGATGTGATCGCCTTCCAGCGCGATGCCGTGGGTGCGCACCGTCGGTGCCTGGATACTGCGCGCCACCGTGCCGGTTTCGGCATTGATGAGATAGAGCTTGCCGCCGGCCGGGGTCGCCAGCCAGTACTGGCCGTTACCGGCCCATTTCACGCCATGGCCGCCCGATTCCGGCGGCAGGTCGCCGGGCTTGGCAACGCGGGTGAGATAGGTGCCGTAAATACCCCAGCCTGGTGTCTCCCACTTCTTCAGCGTCTTGCCGGTCTTGGGGTCCACCTTCAGGGTCGAAGGCTTGCCGCTCAGTACTTTGGTGGAGGTGATGAACCAGGCGCCGTTGCCATAAGTAATGCCGCTGCCGTGAATGGATTCGGTCTGGACGCTGGCCAGCACCGCTCCGGTCTTGGCATTGATGGTGAAGACCTTGTTGGGGTCCTTCTGGTCCAGGATCCACAGATCGCCATTGGCAGCGAACTGCATATCGTTGGGCTGATCGACCTGAGGCCGCAAATTGTAAAGCCTGTTGACCTTTTTGGGGATCACCGGCGCGCTCAGGCGCGCCGCGATGGTGGCGGCGGGGATCACCGGATCGGCGGCGAAGACGGCGCCCGGCATCGCCAGCCCCGCAGCGGTGCCTGCCAACATGGTGCGGCGTGAAAATTCCCCCATCGACGTCTCCCCTTTGCTGTTTCGGCAATTTAAGCGCCTTTACCCGTCTCGCGCAAAATCGCGCTGCGCGGATTTGTCTTTGTCCGTGTCCTGACATACTATTTTTGCAAGCGGCCCCGCCAAAGGGAGTCGCGGTGCGCAAGGCGGCAAAGACCGCCGGCCGGGGTCGAGGAAACAGGACAGGAATCAATACGTTATCGGTGCAAACCGAACGTGTCTGCGTTACGCGCCTGACAGGACGGAACAACATAAAGCGGGATCAACCCGCAACATCGGTGCCGCCTTCTTTGCTGAGGGCGGCATTTTTTTCGCCTGGCGGTTCATGTCGCAGTGCAGCGTAACTCTTTGATGTTTTTTTTCGGTGCCTGCCTTAGAACCCTTTGGAACAGCCAAGAAATTCATGGAGTGGGATATGCAGGGTTTGAAGTGGGGCATGGCGGCATTGTTGGCGGCGGGTTTTGCCGTGCCGGCGTTGGCCGAAACGACCGTGCTGACGAACCTGACCCTGATCGACGGCGTCAGCGCCGCGGCTCAGCCGGGTTCGGCCATCGTGATGACCGACGGCAAGATCGCCTGGGTGGGTCCGATGTCGGGCCTGAAGACGCCCAAGGGCGCCACCGTCCAGGACCTGGCCGGCAAGGTGGTGATGCCCGGCATCATCGACAGCCATGTCCATATCGGCCTGATGCATGACGTCACCCAGGACGAAAAGTATTTCACGCCCGAGAATGTGAACGCCGACCTCAAGCAGTATGCGGCGTATGGCGTCACCTCGGTGCAGGTGCTGGGCACCGACAAGGATTTCGTGCTCGACCTGCGCAACCAGCAGCGCAAGAGCCGTCCCAGCATCTCGCGGGTGTTCAGCGCCGGCCAGGGCGCCGTGATCAAGGGCGGTTATGGCGGATTGGTGGGCGTCACCCAGCCCATCGCGACCCCGGAAGAGGGCCGCAAGCTGGTGGACGAACAGGCCGCCAAGGGCGTCGATTTCATCAAGCTGTGGGTGGACGACGAGCGCAAGACCATTCCGGTCAAGATGCCGCCCCCAGTCACCGCCGCGATCATTGACGAGGCGCACAAGAAGCATCTGCGCGCCGTGGCGCATGTCTTCTACCTGGAAGACGCCAAGGAACTGATCCGCCAGGGCGTGGACGGTTTCGGCCACATGATCCGCGACCAGCCGGTGGACAAGGAACTCTTGGACATGATGAAGGCCAAGGGTGTGTGGATGGTCTCGGCCACCCTGTCGCGCGAAATGGCCTACAGCCTGGCCATGATGCCGTGGCTGAACGATCCCTTCTTCACCCGCGGCGTCACCCCGGGCACCCTGGATGCGCTGCGCAGCATGGCCCGCGAAAAGGCCGTGGTACTGGGCCCGACGCGTTTCCCCGGCCTGCCGTATGAGAAGAAAGTGTTCTTCGACATGGACCGCACCTTGGTCCAGGCGATCGAGAACTGGCAGGCGATGGTCAATGCCGGCGTGAATGTCGGCATGGGCACCGACAGCGGTCCCAATGGCCGCTTCCCCGGCTTCAACGCCCATGAAGAAATGCAGATGCAGGTGCTGGCCGGCCGCACGCCGATGGACGCCATCAAGTCCGCCACCGCCGACAATGCGCTTTGGCTGGGCGATAAGAGCATCGGCACCCTGGAAAAGGGCAAATGGGCGGACCTGGTAGTGCTGGAAAAGAGCCCGCTGGACGATATCCGCAACACCCAGATGATTTCGGCGGTGTTCATTGCGGGCAACAGCGTGCCGACCATCTGGCAGACCTGCCGCGACCGGCCGCTCAGCGCCTGCACCACCGGCTCGTCCACCGAACCGCCGCACATGCCTTACTGAGTGGTCACGCAAACGCCGTTTTTGTGACGGTAATCAGCATTCCGGCGCGGGTGGCCAGGGGCCATCCGCGCGGAATTGCTAAGGGGGAAACGCAATGTCCATCGCCAGTGCCCGTCCGACGCGCGTGCGTTACATCATGCTGGGCCTGGTGGTTCTGGTCTATTTCATCACCTACCTGGACCGGGTGCTGCTTTCCAACGCCCTGCCGTCGATCCAGAAGGAATACGGCTTTCCGATTGAGACCATGGGCCTGGTTCTGGGCTGCTACCAGATCGCCTATGCGCTGTTCCAAATTCCCGGCGGGTGGTTCGGCGACCGGGTCGGTCCGCGCATCGCCCTGGCCAGCGTGGTGGTGTGGTGGTCGGTCTTTACATTCCTGACCGGCATTGCCTCGTCGCTGCCGATGCTGATGGTCTGCCTGTTCCTGATCGGCATGGGCGAGGCCGGCGCCTTCCCGATTTCCAACCGCGCGCTGTCGCGCTGGATGCTGCCCGGTGAACGCGGCATTGCCCAGGGCACCACCCATGCCGGCTCGCGTCTGGCCAGTGCGATGACCCCCGTGCTGGTGGCGACCATGATCGGCATGTACAGCTGGCACATGCCCTTCTTCGTGTTCGCGCTGGTGGGCATCGTCTGGGCCGGTGTCTGGTTCTGGTACTATCGCGACGTTCCCCGCGAGCATGCCGGCGTCAATGCGGGTGAGCGCCACAAGATCGTGGGCGCGCTGGGCGCGGCCGCCAAGAAGCGCCAGCCGATCCCGTGGAAGCTGATCCTGCGCAGCCGCCAGATGTGGATCCTGGCCACCATGTATTTCTGCTACGGCTATGGCATCAACATGTTCCTGGCCTGGTATCCCAAATATCTCAGCGCCGATCGCGGCTACAGCCTGGCCGAGATGGGCTTCTTCGCCAGCCTGACCCTGGCCGCGGCCGTGGTGGGCGATGTCTGCGGCGGATTGTTCTCCGACATGATCATTCACCGCACCGGGCGCATCAAGTTTGCCCGCCAGAGCGTGGCGATCACCGGTTTCATCATCGGCGCGATCTTCATTCCGCTGGGCTGCTGGACGCGCGATCCCTACATGACCGCCGCCATGTTCGGCATCGGCGTATTCGGGCTGGAGCTGGTGGTCGGTAATGCCTGGGCCGTGACGCTGGACATTGGCGGCAGCTTTGCCGGCTCCTGTTCGGCGGTCATGAACACCTTCGGCAATATTGGCGGCGCCCTCGTCGCGACGGCCACGGGCTTCATCGTCAAATATTACGGCTGGAACGAAGCTTTCTATGTCGTGGCGGGGCTTTCGGTGGTGGGCGCGGTCCTGTTCACCCAGATCGATGCCGGGCGCAAGCTGGCGCCGGACACCACCGGCCCGGTGATGTGACCGGAGCCGGTAATGGACGCGAAAAACCCGGCTTTTGCCGGGTTTTTTGTTTCCTGGGCGGGGTGTTCACTTTTCCGCGAAATTGGCTATGGTCCCGCCGCCATGGAACCATTCACAAAGCTCGAGGGCGTCGCCGCCCCCCTGAACATGATCAATGTCGACACCGACATGATCATCCCCAAGCAATATCTGAAGACGATCCAGCGCACCGGATTGGGCAAGGCGCTGTTCGACGAGATGCGCTTCAACCAGGACGGCTCCGAGAAGCCGGACTTCGTGCTGAACAAGCCCGCCTATCGCAAGGCCAAGATCCTGGTGACGGGCGAGAATTTCGGCTGCGGCTCGTCGCGCGAGCATGCGCCCTGGGCGCTGCTGGATTTTGGCATCCGCTGCGTCATCGCACCCAGCTTCGCCGACATCTTCTATGGCAACTGCTTCAAGAACGGCATCCTGCCCATCAAGCTGCCGCAGGAGCAGGTCGACAAGCTGATGGACGATGCGGAACGCGGTGCCAACGCCGTGATCTCCATCGATCTTGAGAAGCTGGAAATCCGCGGCCCCGACGGTGGCATGATCAAGTTCGATCTCGATCCTTTCCGCCGCCAGGTGCTGCTGAACGGCTGGGACGATATCGCGCTCACCCTGCGGGCCGGCGAGAAAATCGACGCTTACGAAAAGAACCAGCTGCCCTGGCTCTAGCCCGGCCGCTTTAGGAAGATTCCCATGAACGAATACAAGCTGCTTCTGCTGCCGGGTGACGGCATCGGTCCCGAAGTGTTGGACGCCACCATGCGCGTGGTCGGCTGGTACGGCCAGAAGGGGCTGCCCTACAAGACCGAGGAAGCGCTGCTGGGCGGTGCGGCAATCGACGCCACCGGCCGTCCCGATCCGGATGAGACCTTTGTGAAGGCCATCGCCGCCGATGCGGTGCTGATGGGTTCGGTGGGCGGCCCCAAATGGGATGGCCTGCCGTTTGAAAAGCGCGCCGAGCGTGGTCTGTTGCGCGTACGCAAGGACATGGGCGTTTACGCCAACCTGCGCCCGGCGCTGTGCTTTGATGCGTTGAAGGATGCATCCACCCTCAAGCCCGAAATCGTGGCGGGTCTGGATATCCTGATCGTGCGCGAGTTGATGGGCGGCGTCTATTTCGGCGAGCCCAAGGAAACCACTACCCTGGCCGACGGCCAGAAGCGCGCCGTGGATACCGGCGTTTACACCACCAGCGAGATCGAACGGGTCTGCCGCGTCGCCTTCGACATGGCCCGCCTGCGCGGCAACAGGGTGCACAGTGCCGAAAAGTCCAATGTGATGGTCACCGGCGTGTTGTGGAAGGAAGTCGTCACCGACCTGCACAAGCGCGAATATTCCGACGTGGAACTGCACCATATCCTGGCCGACAACGCCGCCATGCAGCTGGTGCGCAATCCCAAGCAGTTCGACGTGCTGGTCACCGACAATTTGTTCGGCGACGTGCTGTCGGATGAAGCGGCCCAGCTCACCGGCTCCATCGGCATGCTGCCCTCCGCCTCGCTGGGCGACAAGAAGGCCAATGGCCTGCCGTCGGCGCTGTATGAACCCATCCACGGCTCGGCGCCCGACATCGCCGGCCAGGGCCTGGCCAACCCGATTGCCTCCATTCTCTCCTTCGCCATGTGCCTGCGTTATTCCTTCGGCATGAAGGACGAAGCGGCACGGCTGGAAAAGGCGGTCGACACGGTGCTGGCCGATGGCTTCCGCACCGGCGACATCATGCAGCCGGGCATGACCAAGGTCGGTACCACGGCGATGACCGATGCCATCCTGAAGGCGCTGGACAAGTCGAACTGATCGCCGATCACGCGAAATAAAAAAAGGCCCCGCCAGGGGCCTATTTCTTTTGGTCAGTCGCCCTTCAAGTCGCGGCGCGCCTGGTGCAGCAGCGGTTCGGTATAGCCGCTCGGCTGTTCCTTGCCCTTGAACACCAGGTCGCTGGCCGCCTTGAAGGCAATGCCGTCGTAAGCCGGCGCCATCGGCTGATACAGGGGATCGCCTGAGTTCTGCTGGTCCACCACCTTGGCCATGCGCTTGAGGGTTTCGGTGACTTGCTCCGGCTTGCAGATGCCGTGCTGCAGCCAGTTGGCGATGTGCTGGCTGGAAATGCGCAAGGTGGCGCGGTCTTCCATCAACCCGACATTGTGGATGTCCGGCACCTTGGAGCAGCCGACGCCCTGGTCCACCCAGCGCACGACATAGCCCAGGATGCCCTGGGCATTGTTGTCCAGTTCCTGCTGCACTTCCTCCGGCGACCAGTTGGGCCGGTCGGCCAGCGGGATGGTGAGGATGTCAGACAGCTTGGCGCGCGGGCGCGATTTCAATTCGTCCTGCCGCGCCTTCACGTTGAGCTGGTGATAATGCAGCGCATGGAGCGTGGCGGCGGTGGGTGATGGCACCCAGGCGCAGCTGGCGCCGGCATTGGGATGGCCGATCTTGGCCTTCAGCATGTCGGCCATCTTGTCGGGCATCGCCCACATGCCCTTGCCGATCTGCGCCTTGTCCTGGAACCCGCAGGCCAGGCCGATATCGACATTCTGGTCTTCGTAAGCGGACAGCCATTTGCTGGTCTTCATTTCGCCCTTGCGCACCATGGGGCCGGCATACATCGAGGTGTGCATCTCGTCGCCGGTGCGGTCCAGGAATCCGGTATTGATGAAGACGATGCGATCCCTGGCGGCGCGGATGCATTCTTTCAGGTTGGTGGAGGTGCGGCGTTCCTCGTCCATCACGCCCATCTTGATGGTGTGCCGTTCCAGGCCCAGCAGGTCCTCGATACGATCGAACATGGTGTTGGTGAAGGCGACTTCGGCGGGACCGTGCATCTTGGGCTTGACGATATAAATGCTGCCCTTGCGGCTGTTGGCGCGCTTGCCCTTGATGTCATGCAGCCCCACCAGCGAAGTAACCACGCCGTCCATCAGGCCTTCGCCAATTTCACTGCCATCCGGCAACAGGATGGCGTCGCTGGTCATCAGATGGCCGACATTGCGGATAAAGAGCAGGCTGCGGCCGGGCAGGGTGAGCGTCTTGCCATCCGTGCCGGTATAGCTGCGGTCCGGGTTGGCGCGGCGCTCCAGCGTCTTGCCGCCCTTCTCGAAGCTGGCGCTCAAGGTGCCATTCATCAGCCCCAGCCAGTTGCTGTATGCATCGGCCTTGTCTTGCGCATCCACCGCGGCGATGGAGTCTTCGCAGTCCATGATGGTGGTGATGGCCGATTCCAGCACGACATCGCTGATGCCTGCATTGTCGGTCTTGCCGATGGGCGTGGTGCGATCGACATGGATTTCGATGTGCAGGTTGTTGTGCACCAGCAGAATGATGGACGGGGCATCGACATCGCCGACGTAACCCTTGAACTGGGACGAGTTCTTCAGGTCCGGCCTGAGCGATCCATTCTCAATCGTCAGCGCGCCGATATCCTTCCACGAACCGCCCGCCAATGGAGCTGCTCCGTCCAGCACGTCACGGGCCAGGGCGATGACGCGTTCGCCGCGCTTGGGATTGTAGCCCTTGCCGGCCGCCAGCTCGCCGTCCTGCGGGATGGCGTCGGTGCCGTACAGCGCATCATACAGGCTGCCCCAGCGCGCGTTGGCGGCGTTCAGGGCAAAGCGCGCATTGGTCAGCGGCACCACCAGCTGCGGTCCCGCGATGGTGGCGATTTCCGGATCGACATTGGTGGTGCCGATCTGGAAGTCGGCGCCTTCGGGCACCAGGTAGCCGATGTCTTTCAGGAAGGCGGTATAGGCAGCGGCATCGATGGGCCGGGCCGGATTCTTTTTGTGCCATTCATCGATAGCGGCCTGCAGTCGGTCGCGCTCGGCCAGCAGCGCCTTGTTCTGCGGCATCAATTTCACGGCCAGGGCGGCAAAGCCGGACCAGAATTTCTCCGGGTCGACACCGCTGCCGGGCAACGCCTTGCGGGTGATGAAATCATACAGGGGCTGCGCCACAGACAGGCCGGCAACCGAAATTCTCTCCACCATGACGCTCTTCTTTTTAAGGGTTGGGCACAGCCTAAAACCCACCCGCACAAATGAAAAGGCCGGGCATTGCGGCCCGGCCTGATCGCGTTCTGTTTGCCGCGGCCCGTTACAGCGGGACTACCGGCACCGTCATCTGGAAGAGCGGCACATAGGCCTGCAGCATCACCATGATGCCCACCAGGCTGACCAGGATGATGGAGTGCCAGAAGACAAAGCGCAGGATCGAGCCTTCATGGCCGTACCAGCCGGTGGCGGTCGCGGCCACCACGATGGACTGGGTGTCGATCATCTTGCCCATCACGCCGCCGGTGGAGTTGGCGGCCGCCATTAGCACGGGGTTGAGGCCTAGCTGCTGGGCGGTGATCTTCTGCAGGCCGCCGAACAGCACGTTGGCGGCAGTGTCCGATCCGGTCGCCGCCACGCCAACCCAGCCCAGAACGGTGCCGAAGAAGGGATAGAGGATACCGGTGCGGGCAAAGGCCAGGCCCAGGGTGCCGTCCACGCCCGAGAAGCGGGTCAGGGTGCCCAGCGCCAGCATCGCCGCGATGGTGATGATGGAATAGCGCACCACCCACATGGTCTTGATGTAGTTGCGCACCAGTTCGATGGGCTTGTAGCCCATCAGCAAACCGGCAATCAGCGAGGTCAGCAGGATGCCCGTGCCGCTATAGGACAGGAAGGTGAAGGCGAACACAGCCGGCTCGTCCGTCGCCTTGGCCACGATGGGCGGCACGCGGTGGATCAACTTGTCCAGCCCCGGCACATGATAGGTGGGCGAGAACAGGGGATTGACCAGGCCCTTCCACCAGCCGGTCGCCCAGATGCCCAGCACGACGCACAGGATCAGCCACGGCACCCAGGCCTTGAAGATTTCCTTGCCGGTGGGAAGCTGCGCAAGCGCCACGGGCGCAGGCCTTCCTTCAGCGGAGGTGTCGTTGGTGCCCCACAGCTTGGTCGAGGTCCAGATTTCCTTGGGCTGCCACACGCGCAGGAACAGGATCAGGCACGCCATGGCGCAGCCGCCGGCTGCGATGTCCACGATCCAGGGGTTGATGTAGTTGGAAATCAGGTACTGCGGCACCGCGAAGCTGACGCCCGCGACCACGATGGCGGGCCACACGTCCCACATCTTCCGCCAGCCGACCAGCGCGAACACCAGCCAGAAGGGAATGAGCAGGGCGAAGAAGGACGACTGCCGCCCGATAATCTGGCCCAGGATGAAGGGGTCATAGCCGGTGGAGGCCGACAGGGCCTGGATCGGGGTGCCCAGGGCGCCGAAGGCCACGGTGGCGGTGTCGGCGATTAGGGACAGGCCGGCAGCAGCCAGCGGCGAGAAGCCCAGGCCCATCAGCATGGCGGCGGTCACCGCGACGGGTGTGCCGAAACCGGCCGCACCTTCGAAGAAGGCGCCGAAGCAGAAGGCGATCAGCAGAAGCTGCAGCCGCCTGTCCGGGGTGATGGAACCCAGCGAATGCTGGAAGACCGCGAACAGGCCTTTGTCCACCGTCAGGCGGTACAGGAAGATCACGTTCAGGATGATCCAGCCGATTGGGAACAGGCCGGAAACGACCCCCAGCCCGGTGACCTTGAAGGCCAGCTCGGCGGGCATGCCGAAGGCGAAAATCACCACCAGGATGGCGACCACGATGGCGATGACCGATGCGGTGTGGGCGGTGATCTTGTTGGTGGCAATGATCGCCAGCAGCAGCACCATCGGGATGGCGGCGACCAGCGCCGACAGCAACGGATTGTTGAACGGATCGTAATTTTGCGCCCAGCCCAGCATGCAGCAGTTCCCCCTTGATACGGCCAAACTCGGCCGTTCCCCGTGATAGGGGCGGACCTTAGAGCAGGGAAACGCGTCCTGTCATGCGGCCCGCATCGATTTTATGAAGAAAGTCCGTGTGTTAGCTGCTGCAGCGCAACATGCTGCGGCGGGATCAAGCGTTCCAGGTGGACGCCACGTGCGTTGGGTCTTCCTGCGAATTGCGCTCCGCCATCAGGAACCCGTAATAGCCGCAACCGCCGCCCGGATATTCCCGGCAGATGGTGGGGCGGGCGTGATAGATAGTGCAGCAGCGCTTGGTGGTGTCGAAGAACTGGCAGATCTTGCCGAAGTGCGTATCGGCCTTGCGCCGCATGGCGTATTTGGCCTCGGCATCCACCTTGGTGAATTTCTTCTTGGCCGCTTCGAAATCCAGGCCGAAATGCTTGGCCAGACGCTCCACGTCACGCTTGGTCAGGGGGATCAGGGGATAGGAGCAGCAATAGCCCGGGCATTTCGCACAATTATAAGACGGCACGTTGGAACACCCTGAATCGCTATATGCCTCATTAGCATGAACGCCGCAGCTTGCTATGCGTATCCCGCCATGTACCCCAGGGTGGCGACGCCATGACGCGCACCCTCTTCGCGCCAGCCCCGGCAAGTTGTATCTAAGGCCCATGGCCAACAAGCCCATCTTCTTCGACGCTTCCGGGCGCCGCGCCGCCCGCATCAAGGTGGTTGCCTGGGTCGTGGGCATCGCCGCCTTGGTCATCCTGGTGGGCTTTGTCACCAGCCTGGCGCTGGCCCCGCCGGTCACCGGCCTAGACTTGCCGGGCCGGGGCGTGGCCGCGCCCCCGGCCAATGTGCTCAAGCGGGCCCAGAAACCCGGCCTGCTGGCGCGCGCTCAGCGGCTGGCGGCGGCGGCGCAAAAGCGCCGGCTGGAAGAAATCGCGCGGCTGCGCAAAGCGCAAAGCGCACTGCCCAGCCGCGCGCTGCCCGCCATCCTCAAGCCGCAGGATGGCCGCGCCCTGGCCATCGGCTTCTATACCAACTTCCAGGGGAAGGATGATCCCGCCTGGCCGTCTTTGAAGCGTTCGCTGAAGACGCTGGACTGGGTGCTGCCGGTCTGGATGACCCTCGATGGCGACGACATGCACCTGACGACGAAATGGATGGACCGGCGCGCGCTGGACTACATCCGCACCAACAAGCCAAGCGTGGCAGTGCTGCCGGTGGTCCAGAATGCTGCCGGCGGGCGCTGGGACGGGGCAGGGCTGGCCAAGCTCCTCGCCGATCCGGCGCGTTCGGACAAATTGCTGAACGACATCATGGCGTTCATCGCCGCCAACAAGCTGCAGGGCGTGACCATCGACTTTGAGGAAGTGCCCAAGAGCGCCCACAAGGACCTGGAGGCTTTTCTCACCCGCATGTCGGCGGAATTTGCGCCGCATGACTGGATCATCGCCCAGGCCGTGCCCTTCGATGACGAAGACTGGCCCTATCGCACCTTCGCCGACATCGTCGATTACACGATGCTGATGGCCTACGACCAGGTGGACCAGGACGGTCCGGCCGGTTCCATCTCGGCGCAGGACTGGTACGAAAAGACGCTGGACAAGCGAATGCGCCAGCTGCCCGCCGACAGCACCATCGTCACCCTTGGTTCCTGGGCCTATGACTGGGCGGCCAAGAAACCCGCCACGGTTCTGAGCTTTGAATATGCGATGGCCACGGCGCGCGACACCAGCGCCACGGTGCTGTTCGACCCGGCCACCAACAACCCGCACTTCAGCTATAACGATGTCGACGGCGAACATCAGGTCTGGTTCCTGGACGGCGTCACCGCCTTCAACCAGATACACGCCGCCGATCCGTATCGCCCCGCGGGCTATGCCTTGTGGAAGCTGGGCTATGAGGATCCCTCCATACTGCCGCTGATGGGCCGCCGTTATGGCGCTGGGCCGCCGGAAAGCCTGAAGCACATCCAGAACGATCTTGAGAATCCGGATTATGACGGGTTCGGCGAAATCCTGCGGGTGGAAAGCGATCCGGCACTGGGTGCGCGCAGCCTGACCATGGAAGCGGCCACCGGCGACATCGTGGACGAAAGCTATGACAGCATGCCCACCAGCTATGTGATCCGCCGCGCTGGCGCGCTGCCCATGAAGCTGGCGCTGACCTTCGATGACGGCCCCGATCCCGCCTGGACGCCGACCATCCTGTCCATCCTGAAGGAAAAGAAGGTGCCAGCGGCTTTCTTCATGATCGGCTCGGCGATGGAAGCGCATCCGGGCCTGGTGCAGCGGGTGCTGGCCAGCGGGCATGAAGTGGGCAACCACACCTACACCCATCCCAATCTGGCCGAAGTGCCGGCGGCGGCGGTGCGGCTGGAACTGAACGCCACCCAGCGGCTGTTCCAGGCGCTGACCGGCCGTTCGATGCGCTTCTTCCGCTCGCCCTATCTCAGCGATGCCAGCCCGTCGGATGCCGACGAGCTGGAGCCGATCAAGGCGGCGCAGGCGCTGGGCTATATCGAGGTCACCGCCAATCTCGATACCCAAGACTGGGAGAACTACACCGTGCCGCAAATGATGGCGCTGGTGAACAAGGGGCTGACCAATCCCAATCCCGACCTGCGCGGCAATGTCATCCTGATGCATGATTCCGGCGGCGACCGCAGCAAGACCCTGACGCTGTTGCCCCAGCTGATCGATACCCTGCGGGCCAGGGGATACAGTTTCGTGCCGTTGTCCGAGCTTGGCGGCTTCAAGCGCGACGAGGTGATGCCGCCTCTTCCCTTCACCATCTCGCTGTATGCCGACCGCGCGGTGTTCCTGACCATCAGCTACCTGTCCCAGTTTCTTTATTACTGCTTCCTGGGCGCGATCGTGCTGGGCGTGGCGCGGCTGTTCGTGCTGGCCGGGCTGGCGCTGTGGAAAAAGGCGCAGGGTCCGGGCACGCCCATGGCCGGCGGCGACGCGGCCCAGAAGGTGACGGTGCTGATCCCTGCCTTCAACGAAGAGAAGGTTATCGTCACCACCGTCGAGCGGATTCTGGCCAGCGACTATTCCAACATGGACGTGCTGGTGATCGATGACGGCTCCAAGGATCACACCGCCTACATCGTCCGGTCGCATTTCATGAACGACCCGCGCGTGGGCGTGATCTCCATTCCCAATGGCGGCAAGGCCAATGCCCTGAATGTGGGCCTGGAGAATGCGCAAGGCCAGGTGGTGGTGGCGTTGGATGCCGACACCCAGTTCGAAAGCACCACCATCTCGCGGCTGGTGCGCTGGTTCAGCGATCCCAGCATCGGCGCGGTGGCGGGCAATGCCAAGGTCGGCAATCGCATCAACATGATCACCCGCTGGCAGGCGCTGGAATATATCGTGGCGCAGAACCTGGAACGCCGCGCGCTGTCGGCGCTGGACACGCTGACGGTGGTACCCGGTGCGGTGGGTGCCTGGCGGCGCAATGTGTTGCGTGAGCTGGGCGGCTTTCCCGCCGATACGCTGGCCGAAGACCAGGACCTGACCATCCACATCCAAACCGAAGGATACCGCGTGCATTTCGATCCGGCTGCCGTGGCCTGGACCGAAGCCCCTGCCACGGTCGGGGGCCTGGCCAAGCAGCGTTTCCGCTGGGCCTATGGCACCCTGCAATGTCTATGGAAGTATCGCGGCATCACCTTCAATGCCGAATATGGCGAGCTGGGTTTGGTGGCGCTGCCGCAGGTATGGCTGTTCCAGATCCTGCTCACGACCCTGGCGCCGGTGGCGGATCTGCTTCTGCTGTGGCAACTGGTCGCCGAATACATCAACTATGTCCAGCATGTCGGGACGTATACGACGGACAATCTGCAGATCGTGGGTGTGTATTATGCGATCTTCATTGTGGTGGACCTGCTGGCGGCGATGACCGGCTTTGTGCTGGAAAAAGGCGAGGACTGGCGGCTGCTCTGGTGGCTGCCGCTGCAGCGCTTCGGCTATCGCCAGATCATGTATTACGTGGTGTTGCGGTCCTTGTGGACGGCGCTGCGCGGACCCTTTGTCGGGTGGGGCAAGCTGGAGCGCCACGGCACCGTCAAGGCCAGGGCCTAGGGTAGCGGCACCAGAAACGTGCCGTTTTCGCCCGCATGGTCGGCGCGGTAATTTTTCCGGATGGCGCCGCCCACCGCCGGGCCCAGCGAATCCAGATCCTGCAATTGCAGCACCTTGAAATGATGGGACGTGATCATCGAGGTCAGGTCGGCGGGATCGCGGGCGCCGGTCTTGATCTGCTCGCCGATATTGAAGACATCCACTGCGGCTTTTTTGCCGGCCCACAGGCACAGCGAAATCTGGTCGCACAGGGCCGGACCGGGCCGTAATTGCAGAAAAACGATGTCGCGCGCCGACTCGGCGGCAAAGCTTCTGGTGAAGAAGTAATTGTTGTCTTGGAAATGAAAGCCCAGGAACAGCAGCGGCGGCAGCAGGGATGCCGCCGCCATGATGGGCCAGCGGCCGCCTTCGATCGTAAGCCCCAGGCCCAGCGACAGGGCGATGGCCAGATCGAAAAAGGCGTTGGCGTCCACTCCGTCGCCGGCGGCGAATAGCAATCCCAGCCCCAACGCGGCGGCGGCGTACAGCGCGCAAAGCAGGGCGCTGCGGTCGGGCCACAATCCCGCGATGGCGATGCCCGGCAATATCATCCACCACAGGTGCCCGGCGGCGGCTGTCAGATTGGCGAAGGATGACAGCCGCGGCGACACCAATTGCCCCAGCAGGCTGGTGCCGAAGCCAAGCTGAAACGCGACCAGACCGGCCAGCGCAAAGGCCGTACCCCAGAGCAGAAATGCCAGCCCGGCGCGGCGGTCCTGGAGCAGCAGCCACGCGGCCGAGGCCAGGGGCAGTGCCAGCAGATTGTGTTTCACGAAAAGACTGACGGCGAACAGCAGTGCCGAGGCCACGGGGCGTTCGCGCAGCAGCAAGAGCAGCGCCGCCAGTTGCAGCGCATGGCCCAGCATCTGGGGATCGTCGATTCCTACATAGTTGCTGCCGATCAGCAGCACCGCCGCGAAAAACAGCACGGCGCAGGCGATGCCGCGAATGTGGCACGCCAATGCACGCAGCACAGCCGCGATTCCTGCGCCGGCGCACAGGAAGGCGGCGAGCGAAACCCAGCGGCCCACGATCACCGGATCGGCGCCATGCCGGATCAGGATGCGCACGAGATAGAAGGAGAGGGGCGGGTAATTGTTGACCATCAACGCCTGCGGCGGCGGATACAGCGCCGCGGCGGTTGCATGGGCGGCGTTCCAGCCCTCATTGGGGTCCAGCGGCACATGCAGCGGTATCGCCATGATGTTGCGCGTCAGCAGCCACAGCACGGCCAGGCCCGTCACGGCCAGCACGCTCCACAGCACGGTGTCGAACAGGCGCGGGTTCATCAGCCGCATTCCGGGCCGGGGACGATGTCATAAAGCGAAAAGAAGCTGCCGGCGTGACGAAGCTGCAGCATGGCCGGCACCGGGGTGCGCTTGCCGTCCAGATGCACGACTAGCGCGATATCGAAATGGCATTGGAAGTGGTCCAGATACGGCACCGATTCTTTCATCTCCGCGTCCGCGTCCATCTGGCCGCGCGCCAGAAATTCCAGCTCATCGATGTCAGGCGGCGAGCCTTGTTGCGCGGTCTTGGCGGCGTAGCGCGCATAGGGCTGGTTCCACTGCACCACATGCTGGCCCTTGGTGGTGAACAGGAGCGGGGTGAAGACGCCGCGTTCGGGAATCGCGAACTCGGCCATGTGCCAGTAAGGCTGGTCGGCACGTTCGCCGATGGCATTGCCGTCCAGCACGGTCAGCAGTCGCGCCGCGCGCGGCACTTCCTCCAGCGCCGCCTGGAATTCGCGGTAATGGCGGTCATAGCCCAACCAGCTTTGTGTCAGCAGGATCGCGTTGGCGGCGATCATCATCAAGGCGAACACCGCCAGGCTGGCCCGCACGGGCGGCCTCATGCGCAGCTCGGCGGCGGCGAACAGCAGCGCGCCGAATACGGCCGGCAGGCGCAGATGCACGGCCCAGCCGCCCAGCGCCCATTCCGGTGCGCCCAGCGCGCCCAGCAGCAACAGCCCCAGGGTGATCCACAAGGCCGGATGCAACCGCGCCTTGCGCAGGATCAGCGCCAGCGCCAGCCCGCCGAACAGGATCAGCGGCAGGACATAATCGCTGGCATCGAAGGCGTGCTGCATCAGGCTTTCGAAGCGGTCCAGTATCGTGTCGGCCAGGTTGAACTCGACACTGCCGTCTTCGTTGCTGCGCGGGCGCAGGGCCACAAAGGCCAATGCGGCGGGACCATAGATCAGCGCCACGCGCAGGGCGCGGCGCGCCAGCAAGGCGAGCTTGAAATCCTCCTCGCGGATGTTTTGGGCGATCTCAAACCCGATCAGCATCAACAGCAGGCTGGCAGCGGCGAAGATGTGGCAGAAGTACAGGGCGGTCACGGCGATGGCGAAGCCTGCAAGCCGCATCACGCCATTGCGTCTGTCCGTGGCGATCCAGCCCGCGAAAACGGCGAAGCTCAGCCCGGCGGCGAAATAGTAATTGAAGAAGCCCCAGACGAAGTTGGCGTTGTAGGCAAAGAAGGAGCCGAACAAAGGCGCGATGCCGGTGCGACCATACAAGGCGCGGTGGATGGCGCCTGGCCCCATGACCCACAGGAAGATGGCGGCGGTGATGAACAGCTTGGTTGCCATCACCAGGCCGGTCAGTCGCGCCAGCAATGGCACCAGCACTTCAGACGCCAGGTTGGGCACAAAGCTCCAATGCAGGTGATAGAGCGCGGTGCCCGTTCCCTGCTGGATCATCGCGAAGGTGGCCAGGTGCGCGGGATAGTCGGGCATGGCCGGGGCCCACACGCTCCACAGCGGAGCGGCGAGCACCAGGGCGGCGGCGACCAGGGTGAATCCGGTCCAGTGCCGTGGCGCCCAATCCCGTTCCCAGGCCATCCGGCTCGTTGTCCCGTGTTTTCCCCGCTCCGATACTAGGGGAAATGATTCGCTTTGGTCACGGTTTTGTCATGCGACCCATTCTACTGAGCCTTGGCTTGTGCCTCGGGCTGGCTGGGTGCCTGTCGGCCCCGGAGACGTCCCCGGCGACACAAGCCGATGTGCTGGTGCCGGGCGATGGCCTGCGCATCACCGTGGCGGGGGAAGAGGAACTCAGCGGCGGCTTTGTGGTGAACAGCGATGGCAATGTGCGGCTGGAGCTGCTGGGCGCAGTGCCGGCGGCAGGCCTCAGCCCGGCAGCGTTGCAGGAAAGGCTGCGCCAGCTGCTGGCCGCCGGGTACCTGAAGAATCCGCAGGTTCTGGTTGAACGGGTGGCGCCGCCGCTAGCCTTGCGGCTGTCCCAGCCGGTTCAGTGAAAGTCCGGCTTTGTTTGATGGCGTGATTTTCAGTGAAAATCACGCGAGGGCGGCAGAACCCGCACATTGCGGGGATGGCGGTGGACCGCGGAGTGCCGCGGCACTGCATCGCCCGACAGCTGTTTCAGGTCGGCGCTGCGGTCGGTCAGGGTATGGGCCATCAGGTGGATGACCCCTTCGGGACTTTTTTGCACCAGGCCTTCGGCCAGCAGCAGGCGCGAGCCCATGGCTTCCTTTCTGAACTGGCGGAAGACGCGTTCCCAGATCACCACATTGCAGATCCCGGTTTCGTCGCTGAGGGTGATGAAGACGGTGGTGCCTTCGCCCGGACACTGGCGCACCAGCACCACCCCGGCGCAGCGCACGGCCGCGCCCTCTTTCAGGTTCTTTAGCGCCCCGCAGCTTGTAATGCCTTCGGCCTCGAAGCCGGGCCGCAGGAACTGGGTGGGATAGCCCTTCAGCGACAGGCGCGTGGCCTGGTAGTCGGCCAGCACATGTTCGCTCAGCGGCATGGCGGGCAAAGGCGCGATATGTTCGGCGCCCTGCTCGGGCGCGGCGCGCGGCGCGAACAGCGGCAAAGGATCATCGTCGGGCAAACGCCGCACCGCCCACAATCCCTCGCGCCGGTCCAGCCCGAAACTGCGAAAGGCATCGGCCTCGGCCAAGGTGACCAGTGCGTGCTTGGGGACCGCGGTGCGGCGCACGAAATCGGCAAAGCTGCGATAGCCATAGCCCCGCGCGTTGCTGATCGTGTTTGCGTCTTCTTCCTTCAAGCCATCGATCTGGCGCAGGCCAAGGCGCAGGCAGATGTCACCGCTTTGGTTTCGCTCCAGGGTGCAGTCCCAATGGCTGAAAGCGGCATCCGGCGGCAGCACCGTCACTTTGCCGTTCTCCCGGGCGCAGCGCACGATCTCGGCCGGCGCATAAAACCCCATCGGCTGGGAATTGAGCAGCGCCGCCGCGAAGGCCGCGGGATGATGTTTCTTGATCCAGGCGGAGATATAGACCAGCAGCGCGAAGCTGGCGGCATGGCTTTCGGGAAAGCCGTAAGAGCCGAACCCCTTGATCTGCTCGAAACAGTTTTCCGCGAACTCCTGGTCATAGCCGCGCTCGACCATGCGATCGATGAACTTGCGCTCGAAGGTGCCGATGGTGCCGACATGGCGGAAAGTCGCCATGGCGCGGCGCAGGCCATTGGCCTCGTCGGGGGTGAATTTGGCGGCCACGATGGCCAGCTTCATCGCCTGTTCCTGGAACAGGGGTACGCCCAGGGTCTTGTGCAGGACATCCCGCAGTTCGTCCTGCCGGTGTCCTAGGCCGGGCTTGGGGTAATCAAACACCATGCCCGGATTGTCGCGCTGCAATGTTCGGCGCTTGAGATAGGGATGCACCATGCCGCCCTGGATGGGGCCGGGGCGCACGATCGCCACTTCCACCACAAGATCGTAGAATTCACGGGGCTTGAGGCGCGGCAGCATGCTCATCTGGGCGCGGCTTTCGACCTGGAACACGCCGATGGTGTCGGCCCGTTGCAGCATTTCGTAGACGTAAGGCCGCTCCTTCGGAACGCTGGCCACGGTGTATTTCGGCTTTGTGCCGCGCGAATAGGCATGGATCAGGTCGAAGGTCTTGCGGATGCAGGTCAGCATTCCCAGCGCCAACACATCGACCTTCATGATGCGCAAGCTGTCCAGGTCGTCCTTGTCCCATTCGATGAAGCTGCGATCGTCCATCGCGGCCGGGCCGATGGGCACGATGGTGTCCAGAAAATCGTCGGTCAGCACAAAGCCGCCGACATGCTGGGACAGATGGCGCGGGAAGCCGGAAATTTTGCCCGCGAAATGCACGGCGCGTTCGACCGCATGGTTGGCGAGGTCATAGCCGCTCTCCATGACCTGATGCTCTTTCAGTTCGCCGCCGTGATGACCCCACACCGTGTCCGCCAGCTTGCCGGTGACGTCCTCGCTCAGGCCGAACACCTTGCCCACTTCGCGGATGGCGCTGCGCGAGCGGTAGCAGATCACGGTGGCGGTCAGGGCGGCGCGGCGGCGGCCATAGCGCTGGTAGATATACTGAATGACCTCCTCGCGCCGCTCATGCTCGAAATCCACGTCGATGTCGGGCGGTTCCTTGCGCTCGGCGCTGAGGAAGCGTTCGAACAGCACATCGAAGGTGGCGGGGTCCACGGCGGTGACGCCCAGCACATAACAGACGGCGGAATTGGCGGCGCTGCCGCGTCCCTGGCACAGAATTTCTTTGCCTTCGGCATATTTCACGATGTCGTGCACGGTGAGGAAATAATGCGCGATCTCCTGGGAGGCGATGAAGCGCAGTTCTTTTACCGCCAGCCGTGCCACCTTGAAGGGCGTGCCTTGCGGATATCGGCGCTTGAGGCCCGCCTTGGTCAGATCGCGCAGATGGCCGTCGGCCGTCTTGCCCGGCGGTACCGGCTCATGCGGGTAGTTCTGCTTGAGCATGTCCAGGGTGAAGTTGATGGAAGCGGAAAAGCGCAGGCTTTCGGCGACGGCCTCGGGGCAATTGCGGAACAGCCGCGCCATTTCGCCGGGCGGTTTCAGGTGGCGTTCGGCATTGGCTTCCAGCCTTTTGCCGGCCTCCTGCAAACTCACATGCTCGCGGATGCAGGTGACGATGTCCTGCAATTCCCGCTGGCCGGGATGGTGATAGAGTGCGTCATTGACGGCGATCAGCGGGACACGCGCTTCGCGCGACAGGCGCTTCAGATCACGCAAGCGCCGGCGATCCTCGCCGCCATACAGCATGGCGGCGGCCAGCCATGTATCCGCTCCCAGTTGCATTAGCAGCGACACACCGGTGTCAGGGCCGGGCATCACGATCAGCAGCAGGCCCTCGCGATATTGCGGATCGAGCAGGTCGGGAAGGGACAGAAAACATTCGCCCTTGGGGGCGCGCGACTTGCCGAGGCTGAGAAGCCGGCAAAGCCGGCCATAGGCGGTGCGGTCCCGCGGATAGGCGATGATGTCGGGAGTGCCGTCGTTGAATACCAGCCGCGCCCCGATCAACAGCCACGGGCGATCCGCCTTCTCCAGCTTGCTCCACGCCTCATAGGCCCGCACCACGCCCGCCAAACTGTTACGGTCGGCGATGCCGATGGCAGGATAGCCCAGGCTGGCCGCCTGGAGGACGAAGTCGCCCGGATGCGAAGCCCCGCGCAGGAAGGAATAATTGGTGGTGACGGCCAGTTCGGCATAGCTCATGCGAACAGGCCCTGGACATACCAGCGCGGCGCCAGGCCGCCATACGGTCCATCGCGATACAGCCAGAAGCGCTGGCCCGTTTCGGTTTCGACGCGAAAATAATCGCGCGCCAATCCGGTGCTGCGCCACCATTCCATGGCGACGCGTTCCGGGCCTTCGGCGCGCGCCACTTCATGAAGGCATTGCCGCCAGCGGAAGCGCATGGGTGGTCCATCTGGCACCGAGGCCATGGCGCTGACTTCTTCCGGTTTCTGCAGAAGCCGCAGCGGGCGGCGAGGCGGATCGCCGGGCTGGCGCTTTAAAACCCAGTTTCCCGGCGCGAAATCGCGGTCCTGGGCTGGTATCGCGATCCCTGCAGCTTCGGGGATGTGGGTGTCCTGCGGGATGAAACGCTGCACCCGATGCTCGCCGAAGCGCACGCTCAATCGGTCCACCAGGAAAGCGATCTGGCGGCGGGCATTCTCGTCATGGTCAAAGCTGATCGTGCCGGGTTTGGTCTCCTCCGCCAGCAAGGCTTCCAGCCTGACAAGATCGAAACCGAAGCCGGGATCCAGCGGATCGGCCAAGGCGTCCAGCTTCTGGTTCAAGAGCCGCATGATGATCTTGGGATCGCGCAACGGTTCGCCGGTCTTGATCGCTATGCGGTCGACCTTGCCGTCGGCGCGAAAGAACACCGCTTCCAGCACGCGTGCGCTGCGGCCCTCGCGTTCCAGGATTTCGCTCAAGGATTGCGCCAGGCTGAATAGCGAAGCGGCGATGGCGTCCTGGGTGACGATGGGTTCGGCAAAGCGTTGCTCGGCCATCAGGTCGGGCAGGGCACGGCGCGGACTGAGCGGCTGTTCTTCCGCGCCCAGCATCACTTTCAGGCGGGTGACGAAAGCCTTGCCCAGCCGTTCCGACAATTCGCTGCGCAGGCGCTCCGCCACCATGCCGATGTTTTTCAATCCGGCATGGCGCAGGGCGCGCAGAATCTTGTCGCCGCACTCCAGCGCGGTGATTGGGAGTGGTGCGACCGCCTGCGCCTCGCCACGTGCCGGCACGATGCTGGGCGCAAAGCGCGCCAGGGCATGCGCCGCCAATGACGTCCCGGCAATGGCGCCGCGCACGACAAAGCCCTGTTTGGCGATCAATCCTGTGACATGCGCCAGCATTGCGGCTTCGCCGCCGAACAGGTGCGCCGCGCCCGTGATGTCCAAAAACAGCCCGTCCGGCGTATCCAATGTCACCAGCGGCGTGAAGCGGTCGCTCCAGTCGGCGATCCCGTCCAGCAGCATGGCATCGGCTTTTTCATCCGCCGGCACGATGGTCAGCGGCTGTACCATGGCGCGGGCATTTGCCAGGGGCTGACCTTTATAGAGTCCCAGTCTTTGCGCCCGCAGATCCAGTGCATGAACATGCAGGGCGTTGCCGCTTTTGCCGCTGACGATCAGTGGCGCTTTAAACGGCGCGCCTTTGCTCTTGCGGGTAAGCCGGTCGGTGGGCAGGCGCGGCAACCACAGCGCCAGTATCCGCCGTGTCGAATGCGGCATGTTCGGGATTCCATGTCAGAAGAAAGTGTCCCAGCCCGCCGGTGCGGTGGCGGACCAGGGCTGCGTCGAAAACCGGATTTCCCCAGTCATCGTCATCGGCGCGCGATGGCGCCGATGAGACCTGCCAGCGGGTCAGCGCCGCGCTGGGTTCTGTCTCTGCGCCTTCGCGCAGCATCACCGCCGTCACGCCGCTTTCATTCGCCGCGAAGGCCAGGCGGCGGCTGGCCACCAGATCCAGGCATTTGGGCATGCCGTTCAATTCCAGCAGCAGCGCGCCGGCATGCGGACAGGCCAGGATGTCGGCGGTTGCCGACAAGGCCTCGGCGGCATTGCGTGTGCGCACCAGAATCAGCTGACGCGGATCACCGCCCAGTTCCGCGAGCCCGTTCGGCGATACCGCGCCATACTCCATGGCTTCGTAATCCGGACGCACCCAGAACAGGGGTTTGCTCTTGGCCGCCAGGATCGCCAACGCGACGGCAAAGCCGCCGGCGCTCCAGTTCCCGGCAAAGACTTCATGCAGGGCACCAGGTCGCAGTCCCCCGCCCAAAACCGCATCGGCCTGTGAATCCCCCAATGGGAGTGGCGGCCTGTCCTGGGGCAGGTCATAGCGCGCTAGAAAATGGCGTAATTCCGCGATTTTTTCTGTATTGTTCATGTTATGTTCTATAATGCTTCTGCTCTCGGGGGAGTCAAGGCAGGCCACTTGTTGTGAATAACTCTCAAATTGCATGGCTAAGCATTTACTGCGCGCAACACTGGCATGTTGCGCCGCAACTGGTGGCGTGTTTCGATGCTGGGTAATTCTTACAAGAAACGAACGTTTCCATGGCCTTCCGCAAGGGGGCGGGGAAGACGTGTCTGAATGTACGGTTGGGGTTGAAATGGGTTATCCGCCGAAACAGGGTCTTTACGACCCCGCGAATGAGCATGACGCCTGCGGCGTCGGCTTTGTCGCAAACATCAAGGGCGCACGCTCCCATGAGATCATCGGGCTGGGTCTTCAGCTCCTGATCAACCTGGACCATCGCGGCGCGGTGGGCGCCGATCCGCTGGTCGGCGACGGTGCCGGCATCCTGATCCAGATTCCCGATCCGCTATTCCGCGAATGGGCCCAGGAGACGGGCGTCAAGCTTCCCGAGCCGGGCAAATATGCCGTGGCCATGTGTTTCCTGCCGCGCGAAGCCAAGGCGCGCGAGATCGTGGTCAAGCAGTTCGAACATTTCTTCAAGCTCGAAGGCCAGAAGCTGCTGGGCTGGCGCGACGTGCCGACCGATCCGGCCGGTCTGGGCAAGACCGTTCTCGACGGCATGCCGCTGATCCGCCAGGCGATCATTGCGGCCGGTCCGCACATCCGCGACCAGGACCAGTTCGAGCGCAAGCTGCTGACCATCCGCAAGCAGGCGCAGAACCCGCTGGCCGATCTCGCGAAGAAGCACAAGCTGCCGGCGATCCAGCAGCTCTACATGCCGTCGCTGTCCACGCGAACCGTGGTTTATAAGGGCCTGTTGCTGGCGCATGATGTCGGCCGCTTTTACCGCGACCTGCAGAACCCGCTGACCGTTTCGGCGGTGGCGCTGGTGCATCAGCGTTTCTCCACCAACACCTTCCCGTCCTGGAAGCTGGCGCATCCGTACCGCTACATCGCCCATAACGGCGAGATCAACACGGTGCGCGGCAACGTCAACTGGATGAATGCGCGCCGCCGCGGCATGGAATCCGAATTGCTCGGCCCCGACCTGGACAAGATGTGGCCGCTGATTCCGCATGGCCAGTCCGACACCGCGTGCCTGGACAATGCGCTGGAACTGCTGGTGGCCGGCGGCTATCCGCTGGCTCATGCCGTGATGATGCTGATCCCCGAAGCCTGGGCCGGCAACAAGAGCATGGATGCCAAGCGCAAGGCTTTCTACGAATATCACGCCGCGCTGATGGAACCGTGGGACGGCCCCGCCGCGATCGCCTTTACCGACGGCCGCCAGATCGGCGCCACGCTGGACCGCAACGGCTTGCGCCCGGCGCGCTATATCGAAACCGAAGACGACCTGGTGATCCTCGCCTCGGAATCGGGCGTGATCCCGGTGCCGGAGGAGAAGATCAAGCGCAAGTGGCGTTTGCAGCCCGGCAAAATGTTGCTGATCGATTTCGAGGAAGGCCGCATCGTCGAGGACGAGGAGATCAAGCAGAAGTTTTCCGCCGCCGAACCGTATGAGGATTGGCTGAAGGCCGCCCAGTTCAAGCTGGGCGACCTGCCGGACCTGCCCGAAGATCATCGCGCCAAGGCGAACGATCCTTCGCTGCTGCTCGATCAGCAGCAGGCCTTTGGCTACACCCAGGAAGACATCCAGTTCTTCTTGGAGCCGATGGCGATCGTGGGCGATGATCCGCTGGGATCGATGGGCGCGGATACGCCCATAGCGGTGCTGTCGAAGAAGCCCAAGCTGCTCTACAATTATTTCAAGCAGAACTTCGCCCAGGTCACCAACCCGCCGATCGATCCGATCCGCGAAGAGCTGGTGATGAGCCTGGTATCGATGATCGGCCCCCGTCCGAACCTCTTGGGCCGCGATGCCGGCGCCCACAAGCGGCTGGAAGTTCTCCAGCCGGTGCTGACCAACGCCGATGTGGAAAAGATACGCTCGATTTCCGAACTGGTGGATGGTGCCTTCCGGACTGGCACCATCGATTGCACTTGGCCGGCATCCGAAGGCGCCGAAGGTCTGTCCAATGCCGTGCAGCGCATCTGCCTGAACGCAACCGATGCGGTGCTGGCGGACAACAACATTCTGATCCTGTCGGATCGCGCCGTCAGCGCCGACCGTATTCCGATCCCCGCCGCGCTGGCGACGGCGGCGGTGCATCATCATCTGGTGCGCCAGGGCCTGCGCATGCAGACCGGTCTTGTCGTGGAAACCGGCGAAGCGCGCGAAGTCCATCATTTCTGCGTGCTGGCCGGCTACGGCGCCGAAGCCATCAATCCCTATCTGGCGTTCGAAACGCTCGAGCAGATCCGGGTGCGCCAGGGCCTGGCCCTCAAGCCCTACGAAGTGCAGAAGAACTACATCAAGGCGATCGGCAAGGGCGTGCTGAAGGTGATGTCCAAGATGGGCATCTCCACCTACCAGTCCTATTGCGGCGCGCAGATCTTCGACGCCGTGGGCCTGTCCACCGACTTCATCCAGAAATACTTCACCGGCACCGCCTCGACCATCGAAGGCATCGGTTTGAAAGAGATCGCCGAGGAATGCGTGCGCCGTCACAGGGACGCGTTCGGCGACAATCCGATCTATCGCAACATGCTGGATGTCGGCGGCGATTATGCCTTCCGCCTGCGCGGCGAAGACCATGCCTGGACGCCCGATTCGGTGTCCCGCCTGCAGCACGCCGTGCGTGGCAACAATCCGGCGGAATACGAACTGTTCGCCCAGCAGATCAACGAGCAGTCCGAGCGCCTGCTGACTTTGCGCGGGTTGATGCAGTTCAAGGTCGGCGACAGCGTGCCGCTGGATGAAGTCGAGCCTGCCAATGAAATCGTCAAGCGTTTCTCCACCGGCGCGATGAGCTTCGGCTCCATCAGCCGCGAGGCGCACACCACCCTCGCCATCGCCATGAACCGCATCGGCGGCCGCTCCAACACCGGCGAAGGCGGCGAGGAAGCCGACCGCTTCAAGCCGATGGCCAATGGCGATTCCATGCGCTCGGCGATCAAGCAGGTGGCGTCGGGCCGCTTCGGCGTCACTGCCGAATACCTGGTCAATGCCGACGACATCCAGATCAAGATGGCCCAGGGCGCCAAGCCCGGTGAAGGCGGTCAGCTGCCCGGCCACAAGGTCGATGCCAACATCGCCAAGGTGCGCCATTCCACGCCCGGCGTGGGCCTGATCTCGCCGCCGCCGCATCACGATATCTATTCCATCGAAGACCTGGCGCAGCTGATCCGCGACTTGAAGAGCGTCAATCAGAAGGCGCGCATCTCAGTCAAGCTGGTGTCGGAAGTGGGCGTGGGCACGGTCGCGGCCGGCGTCGCCAAGTGCCGCGCCGATCACATCACCATTTCCGGCTTTGAAGGCGGCACGGGCGCATCGCCGCTGACATCTTTGACCCATGCCGGTTCGCCTTGGGAAATCGGCCTGGCCGAAACCCAGCAGACATTGGTGCTGAATGGCCTGCGCGGCCGCGTGGCGGTGCAGGTCGATGGCGGTCTGCGCACCGGCCGCGACGTGGCCATCGGGGCGCTCCTGGGCGCCGACGAGTTCGGCTTCGCCACCGCGCCCCTGATCGCCTCGGGCTGCATCATGATGCGCAAGTGCCATCTCAACACCTGCCCGGTGGGTGTCGCCACCCAGGACCCGGTGCTGCGCAAGCGCTTCACCGGCCAGCCCGAGCATGTGATCAACTACTTCTTCTTCGTGGCCGAGGAACTGCGCGTCATCATGGCGAACCTGGGCTTCCGCACCCTGAACGAGATGATCGGCCGGGTGGACAAGCTCAACATGAACAAGGCCGTGTCGCACTGGAAGGCCAAGGGCATCGACCTGGGCCGCATCCTCTACAGCGTCACGCCCAAGCCGGGCGTCGCCATCCATCATAAGGAAAAGCAGAATCACGGCCTAGAATCGGCGCTAGATCACGATCTGATCATCGCCGCCAAGCCTTCGATCGAACATGGCCAGCCGGTGCGGCTGGAGCGCAGCGTGCGCAACGTGGACCGTACCGTCGGCGCCATGCTGTCGGGCGAAGTGGCCCGGCGCCATGGCCATGCAGGCCTGCCCGAGGACACGATCAGCGTGAAGTTCACCGGCACGGTGGGGCAGAGCTTTGGCGCCTTCCTGGCGCGCGGCATTTCCATCGAACTGACGGGCGATGCCAACGACTATGTCGGCAAGGGCCTGTCGGGTGGGCGCATCGTGGTCAAGCCGCCGGCGGGGCTTTCCCGCGACCCGGCCGAAAACATCATTGTCGGCAACACGGTGCTGTATGGTGCCATCGCCGGCGAAGCCTATTTCCATGGCGTGGCGGGCGAACGCTTTGCCGTGCGCAACTCCGGCGCCATCTGCGTTGTGGAAGGCACGGGCGATCATGGCTGCGAATACATGACGGGCGGCGTGGTGGTGGTGCTGGGCAAGACCGGGCGCAATTTCGCCGCCGGTATGTCGGGCGGCGTCGCCTATGTCCTCGATGAGGAAGGCACTTTCGAGCAACGCTGCAACCTGGCGATGGTCAAGCTGGAAAGGATCGCACCTGCCGAAGGCGGCGATCATCCGGGACTGCCCAAGCAGCGCTCGGTCAGCGTGGCCGATCCGGGCATGGGCGACCTGCTCGCCTTCGACGCGGAACGGTTGCGCATCCTGGTGGAACGTCACCTGCTGCACACCGGCAGCGCCCGCGCCAAGCATCTGCTGGACAATTGGGACGCAAGCTTGGCGAAGTTCGTCAAGGTGATGCCGTCCGACTATGCCAAGGCGCTCACCGACATGAAGGCGCGCGCCGCCATCGCCGCGGAATAAGAGACATGGGCAAGATCACAGGTTTTCTGGAAATTGAACGCGCCGAGCGCCCTGCTGAAAAGCCGGAAGCGCGCATCAACAACTATAAAGAGTTCGTCAATAACCTGCCGGCGCCGGAAGTAGCCAAGCAGGCGGCGCGCTGCATGGATTGCGGCATTCCCTTTTGCCACAATGGCTGCCCGGTCAATAACCTGATCCCCGACTGGAACAATCTGGTCTATCGCGACCAGTGGCGCACCGCGTCCGAGAGTTTGCACTCTACCAACAATTTCCCCGAATTCACCGGCCGCATCTGTCCCGCGCCTTGCGAGGCCAGCTGCACCCTGAACATCATCGACAGCCCGGTCACCATCAAGACCATCGAATGCCAGATCGTGGACCGCGCCTGGGAAGAAGGCTGGATCCAGCCAGTCATGGCGCCCAGGAAGACCGGCAAGACCGTGGCGGTGGTGGGCTCCGGCCCCGCCGGCATGGCCGCCGCCCAGCAATTGGCGCGCGCCGGTCACAGTGTCACCCTGTTTGAAAAGTCCGACCGCATCGGCGGCCTGCTGCGGTACGGCATTCCCGACTTCAAAATGGAAAAGCATCTGATCGACCGGCGCATGCGCCAGATGGAAGCCGAAGGCGTGGTGTTCCGCACCAATGTCGAAGTCGGCGTCACCGTTTCGATGGACATGCTGCAGGCCGATTATGATGCGGTGGTGCTGTCGGGCGGCGCGGAAGACCCGCGCGACCTGCCAGTGGCCGGCCGCGAGATGGACGGCATCCATTTCGCCATGGATTTCCTGGTGCAGCAGAACAAGCGCGTCGCGGGCGATCCGGAAGCCAAGGCCGCCCCGAACGGCACTCTGTCGGCCAAGGGCAAGCATGTGGTGGTGATCGGCGGCGGCGATACCGGTTCGGACTGTGTGGGCACCTCCAACCGGCACGGCGCGGCTTCGGTGACCCAGTTCGAAATCATGCCCCAGCCCCCGGTGAAGGAGAACAAGCAGCTGGTGTGGCCCGATTGGCCTCTGAAGCTGCGCACCTCGTCCTCGCACCAGGAAGGCTGCGAGCGCGACTGGTCGGTGCAGACCAAGCGCGCCATTGGCGAGAACGGCAAGATCACGGCGCTGGAATGTGTCCGCGTGGACTGGCAGCTGGGTGACGGTGGCAAGATGAACCTGGTCGAAGTGCCCGGCAGCGAGTTCACGCTCAAGGCCGATCTGGTGCTGCTGGCGATGGGCTTTGTCGGCCCGCGCAAGGCCGGCCTGGTCGAACAGTCCGGCGTGGAGTTGGATGCCCGCGGCAACGTCAAGGCGCCGTTGACCAACTACCAGACCAGCAAGTCCAAGATTTTTGCTTGCGGCGACATGCGCCGCGGCCAGTCGCTGGTGGTGTGGGCGATCCGCGAGGGCCGTCAATGCGCCCGTGGCGTAGACGAGTTCCTAATGGGCAGCTCGGAGCTGCCGCGCTAGCCGCTCGCCCGAGCTCGCGGCGTTCGTCGCTTGAAACCGTCCACTAGACGGTTTTATTCGCTTTACGGCGAATCGCTCCTCACTTGGTGATCACGATCCCGAGCGGCGCCGCCTTGGCGCTTTCCAGCACCTGCGCCGCCTTGGCGATCAAGGGGCTTTGCAGCGCCTGGCGCTTGGAGACCAGCACGGTGGCATCGGCCAGCCGCGCGATCACCGGCGCATTCGAGCCCTGGCCGACAGGGCCGCAATCGATCACCACAAAATCGGCGCCGCCGCGCAGGACCGAGACCAGCCGTTCCATGGGTCGCGACTGGAACATGGTGACGGCATTTTTCGGCCGCTTGGGCGTGGCCAGCAGATAGGTTTCTCCGCGCGGATCCTTGGCCAGCGCCTGGTTCAGCGGCACCGATCCGGTCAGCACGTCATACAGGCCGGTCTTCACTTGCGCGTTGATGGCCCTGGACGACAGGCGCTGGGGCGCGCAATCCACGATGATCGCCTTCTTGCCCATCTTGGATGCGGCGCGCGCCAGGCTGACGGCGATGGCGCTGCGGCTTTCGCCGCTGTCGATCGAGGTCACGGCGACGATGGCGGCACCTTCGCCGTCCCTGGCTTCCAGCTGGCGCACCAGTCCCGGCATGGCGTGGGAATATTTGCTGGCCGGATAATCCAGCACGAAATCGGCGGCGCGCAGCTGGGCGGTGTCGTTGATCTCGCCCAGGATCGGCGGGCCGCTCCACACCGCGACCGGCGATTTGGGCTTTGCGCCGCGCGGCATGGGGCGCGGAATGGGCGGGACGATGGTTGCGCGCCGGCTGCCATGGACGCGGACCGGCATCATGGGCCCGAGCTTTTCGACGATCAGCGCCGCCAGTATGCCCAGCAGCAGGTCCAGCGCCAGGCTGGCATGCTCGACATACCAGGCGTCCAGGTTCACGCGGGTGCGCATGGCGTCGGTGGTGGGCGTGACGCCGCGTGCGCCATTCACCTGGGCCCAGCCGGTGATGCCCGGCT
>CAIUTH010000276.1 GCA_903902075.1 uncultured Alphaproteobacteria bacterium | reverse complement strand
CGGCGCGTCTGAAGGTGATTCCATGACCACGCTCGTTACGGGCGGCGCCGGTTACATCGGCAGCCACACCGTCTATGCCCTCTTAGATCGCGGCGACAAGGTCGTGGTGCTCGACAATCTGTCGACTGGCGTGAAGGCGCAGGTGGGCGAGAGCGCGGCGTTCGTCCAGGGCGACATCGCCGATACCACTTTGGTGCAAAAGATCATCACCGATCACCGCGTAGAATCGGTCATCCATTTTGCCGGCTCCATCGTGGTGCCGGAGTCGATGGCCGATCCACTTGGCTATTACGACAACAATGTCGTCAAATCGCGCAGCCTGATCGCGGCCTGCGTCGAGGCCGGGATCAAGCAGCTGATCTTTTCCTCTACCGCGACGGTCTATGCCGATGACGCCCAGCAGCCACTCGCGGAAGCTGCACGCAAATCGCCGATCAGTCCCTATGCGCGCTCCAAGCTGATGACTGAATGGATGCTGGAGGATGTTTCACGCGCCACGCCGCTGCGCCACATGGTGCTGCGCTATTTCAATGTCGCTGGCGCCGATCCATCCGGGCGCACTGGCCAGTCCACGCCGAAGGCGACGCACCTGATCAAGCGCGCGGCGCAGGTGGCGCTTGGACGGGTGCCTCATCTGGATATTTTTGGAACTGACTATCCCACCCCCGACGGCACCGGGGTACGCGACTATATTCATGTCACCGACCAGGCGGCGGCGCATTTGCAGGCGCTGGATGCCCTGAAGCGCGGCGCGGTCTCCACCACCTACAATGTCGGCTATGGCCGGGGCCTGTCGGTGCGAGAGGTGGTCACTGGCGTCGAGCGGGTGATCGGCCGGCCCTTGGCGGTGCAAGAAAGCCCGCGCCGGCCCGGCGACCCACCGACACTGATTTCCGATCCCACGCGCATCAAGGCGGAGCTGGGCTGGCGGCCGACCCATCAAGACCTGGACGGCATCATTCGCTCCGCCCTGGAGTGGGAACGGCGCTTCAACGCTTAGAGCGCCGCCACCAGGAAGGGCACGGCCGGGGCCGAGCCCAGCGTATTGCGCAGCGGGAACAGGAAGGCATCCGCCTCGATCTCGAACACATCACCCTTCTGCGTCTTGATGCCAGCGCTGAAGGAGAGTGTTGCGGTGCCGAAGAAGTGGACGTGGACGTCGCCTGGACGGCGGAAGCCCGGATACTTGAAGTGATGAGCTTCTAGGTTGGCGATAGTGTGGCTCATATTGTCCTCGCCCGACAGGAACGGCTTGTCGAAGATGATTTCGTTGCCGCGACGTAAACGGCTGGTGCCGGTGACGGCGGCGGGCAGGGCGCCGGTGCGCAGTTCGGGGCCGAACGAACATTGACGCAGCTTGGAATGGGCCAGCCACAGATAATTGAACTTCTCGGTGACATGGTCGGAGAATTCATTGCCCAAGGCAAAGCCCAGCCGGTGCGGCGTGCCGTCAGGCCCGATCAGGTACAGGCCCACGATCTCCGGTTCTTCGCCGCCGTCTTGCGCGAAGGCGGGGGAGGCGAAGGCTGCTTCCGGCCCCACCACGCTGGCGCCGTCGCCCTTGTAGAACCATTCCGGCTGGAAGCCTTCCTGTCCCGG